>NC_015636.1:1200000-1500000 GCF_000179575.2 Methanothermococcus okinawensis IH1
AAAACTAATGAAGTAATAAAAGAAACTAATCTTTTAAATACCTACGATATATGCAATAAAAAAGCTACATTTAAAGCAGCAGGATCTTTAATTAATGAAGAAAGAACCACTGCTATCGATAATAATAATGACGATAATATCAATAAATATAATAAAATTAATGTAAATAATGATGTCAATAATGAATATAATTATGATAATGAAACTAATTACAATATGAATGATATTGAAGATTCATCCAATGTTTTAAACACATCAAGTGATATATTAGAAAACAAAGAAAACACCACAGAAATCCACAATATTAATAATGATTATTTACAGTTAGATTCATATGCTCCAATGTCTTGTGAGGTATTTAAAACTGATGACTATGAAGCACAGTTAAATTATATTATATCTTCAATAAGAGAGATTTCAGGAACTAACAAAGTAAAAATAATTGGAGAAGGATTTGAAGAAGTTAAATCTATCGAAGAATTGTGCGAATGTGCAGATAATTTAAATATCGATTTTTTTATATCGGATATGCCCATAACTCAAAAGATAGTGGATTTATTTTATAAAAATACTTCAATAATGATAGGTAAAGAAGTAGATATTGCAAAAAAACCTGCAAATTTAAGAATTTTTTCATATAATAATTTTAAACAACATAATTAGTTTATATATTCTTATTTATATTTTTTTATAATTTTTAGTTATTTATTTTTATTTAGTTTTAAATTATTCGATATATCTATTTAAATTTATTTAAAACCTTTTATCATTTAGGTGATTGCATGCATAAGGATGAGCTCATCCAATTACATCAACTTTTGGTATATATGAGAAAGAATTTAACAAAAAAATTTGGGCATTCAATTGACGAATATTTTGAAAATTACGATGCATTGAAAATATATCCCCACCACATACATAGAACAAAATCTGAACATACCTACGCCATATTTTTACTTTCGAGTGGCATTGCAAAGATATTATCAGAATATGGCAATGTGCCAAGAAGTGTATCGAGTAGATTAAAGGATACTGGTGAAAAAATAGAGAAAGAAATTGCTAGAAAAAAGAGACAATGAAATATTAAATTTGAGTATATAATTAATATATTTAAGTAAATAAAAATAAAAACAAGAAATATAATAAAATAATAAAAATATTAAAAGAATATAATTAAAAAATAAAATAAAAATAAAATAAAAATAAAAGAAAATAAATAAATTTACTGGTTTATATTGTTAATATTAATAGTATAATATTATATATTGATAATGATAAGTCAGATTTGGTGGATATTATGATTAAGGAATTGATTAATTCAATAGACAAAATTGAAATAGAATCAGCAGACAAAAAGTATGAGATAACAAAGATTTTAAAAAAATACGATGGAAAGCCCGTTTATATAAAAGATGTGAATGGCTATAAAGTTATAGGGAATCTTTGCAATAGGGAAACAATAGCAAGAAGTCTTGGAATAGATGTAAATGATTTAATGAATTATATGTTAAACGCCATGGATAATGAAAAAAATGGGGAATTGATAGTGGACAATAGTTTAAAGGAACAGTATATAAGTGATGATTTGGATAAAATAAATGAATATCCCATACCTATATACTATGAAAAAGATGCTGGACCTTATCTTACATCGGGGGTTGTAATAGTTAAGGATAAAGATTATGGGGTAAATGCTTCTATCCACAGAATATTGGTTAAGGATAACCATTTAGTAATTAGGATGGTAGAGCAGAGACATTTGCATTATATTTACAATAAAAATATTAAAGATGGGGATGTAGATGTGGCAGTAGTTATAGGAGCTCACCCAGCTGTGCTATTGGCAGCAGCAACCTCGGGAGATATAACATTTAATGAATTGAAATATGCCTCTGCGTTAATGAAAAAACCCTTAAAACTGGTTAAATGCGATACTGTGGATTTAGAAGTCCCTGCTGGTGAATATATTATTGAAGGAAAGATAACCTCAGAAATGGATGATGAAGGTCCTTTTGTGGATATTACTGGAACCTACGATACTGTTAGAAAGCAGCCTGTAATAAAAATAACTGCACTGAAAAGAAAAAAAGATGCCATATTCCACGCCTTACTTCCTGGTGGAGTTGAGCATAAGATTTTAATGGGATTACCTCAGGAGCCAAGAATGTATAGGGGTATTAGAAACACCATTCCATCGGTAAAAAATGTAGCATTAACAGAAGGTGGATGTTGCTGGCTACATGCTGTGGTTTCGATTGAAAAGAAAACCGAAGGAGATGGAAAAAATGCTATACTTGCAGCACTTGCCTCTCATCCAAGTTTAAAACATGTTGTAGTTGTAGATGACGATATAAACATCTATGACCCAAATGATGTGGAGTATGCCATAGCCACAAGAGCTCAGGCAGATAGGGATATAATTATTATAAAAGATGCAAAAGGTTCCTCATTAGACCCATCAGGAGACCATGAAAATAAATTAACAGCAAAAATGGGCATTGATGCTACAATAAGCTTAAAGAAAAATAGGGATGAATTTATTAGGGCTAAAATTCCTGATGATGAATAATTATAATAATATTTTAGAATAAAATTAAATTTTTAATAATTAAATTTTAAAAAAAGAAATAAAAAATTAAAAGAATAAAATAAAAAAATGCATAAATAATTAGTTTTTAACCAATTCTGCTCCTTTTCCTATTTCTATTTTACATTTTACAGGCATTTTCATAGCACATCTTCTTAAAGCTTCTTTAACATCATTTACTTTTTCAGGAGTTGTTGAAATTGTAATGATTTTTTGACCTTTTTTTACTCTTGCAGCTGTTCCGATAGGTTTTCCAAATGCCAATCTCATTCCATCGGAAATCCTGTCTGCTCCTGCTCCTGCTGCCATTTTGTTTTCTCTTAATATTTGGTGAGGATATACTCTTATCTGGAATTTATATCCTAATTTACCGCATTTGTTTTGTGTGTATTTGTTTCCTACAATCCTTGCGGATTCCAATGCATTATGTCTTATCTGGACATTATCTTTGGCTATTAAATGCACTTCTACTGGGAATTCAACACTAACATTACCCATTACATAATGAACAACTTTTGGTTGTGGAACTCCTCTTATGTATTTTTTTCTTGTATATGCTGGTTTATCTACATCTCTATAACATCTACCTGGTCTTAGTGCCATAATTATTCCTCCATCGTGTTTAATTTTATCTAATTTTATCTAATTTTGTTTTAATTATATAATATAATAAAATTATATTATTTTATATATATTTTCGCATTTTATAAAAATAATAGAATAGTTAAACCTCATTATGTTAAGGTGATATATAAAGTTTTTGTAAAAATGTGAATATGCTTAGCTTTTATTTATTAGTTTTTATTAGTTTTTATTATTTTTACTTTTTATTCCTTTTTATATATAAGCTCACATGATAATTTATTTTATAAAGGATATCTTTTAATCCTTCTCCATCTTTTAGAATTCCAATAACTACCATATCGAGCCACTGTCTCCAAGGTGCAGGATATCCAAATAATTCAACTATATCATCCAAATGTTCATCCCATAAATTCTTTTTTATCTTATCCATTTTATTTATTAAAATGATTGGATTTAATTTTAGTTCATTCAAAAAATCAAACATTTCAATATCTATAGGAATCTCATCCCGCTTATCCCATCTATCAACGATTTCTGGAAAAGCCTTAGCATCTATTAATATTATAGAACAGGCAATTTTTTCCTTATTATCCTCAATATACTTTACAATCTCATCCTTTATCTTATCTTGAACCTTATCATCAAGACCAGTCATAAATCCAAATCCTGGTAAATCTACCAATATATAATTTCCCATATCATATTTGTTTATCTTTAAGGTTACACCCGGTTTTTTTCCAACTCTAACATTTTTTTTAGTAATTAATCTTACAAGTGTGGATTTTCCAACATTGGAGCGTCCTACAACGATAACTTGAGGTTTTTCTTCAATATTTTTTGATTTAGCCATTTTTTTAAATTTTTCAAGATTCTTTTTAAATTCATCGTCCATAATTATCCTCTTAAATTTAGATTTATAAATTAATTTAATTTAAAAAATTAATAAAATGATAAGGAAAGTGCAATTAAAATATAAAATATAATTTGAAAAGTTTATATGGTTATTCATAAACCATTAGAAAATATATATTATTAAATTTATATATTTTATATTATTTATGAACTATTATATATATTTATGAACCGATTATAAATTCATCAAGATTATGTTTTTTTCCTTTTTAGGTTTATCATCCATATCTCTTTCTACTTTATCCGATTTTTCTTTTATTGTTGTATTTTTATTTAGTTCATTATTATTCTTGGAATTATTAGTAATCTTTGAGTTTAATAATACGAGCTCATGTATTAATTTATTATTTTCATCTTTCAGTTTTTGAATATCTTTATTTTTAATATTTAACTCATTTTCCAATGTGTTTAGTTTTTTCTTTAAATGCTCTATTTCATTTTTCTTTTCATAAAAATCGTTATTTTTACTATTACTATTATTACTACTATTACTATTATTAGTGTTATTATTTTCCTTCAATGATTTTATCTCCAAGTTTAAACTTTCAATTTTTTTAATATATTTATCTAAAATATGGCTAATAATTAAATGATTTTTGAAATCATAAAGAATATCCATATAAGCTGCATAGGCATCATAAGGGGTATTAAAATGGCTAAAATATGAATGCACATCCATATCATTAAATCCTTTTGTGCATTGGTAATAAAAATTATCGCTTGTTTGGAGATTTTTATATAATTTATATTCTATTATTTCATCGTCTTTGATACTTTCCCATTGTTTGCCATATTTTGATGAAAGATACCTTCCAAGGTATGGTCTAAGTCCTTTTAACCTTTCAAATGAAAGTTTTTGCATCCTATTACCTAACCATGCACTTACATCTCTTTCAGAGTCTGCCCATGATAATGTTGAAAATTCAAAGACATCTATTTCGCCTTTTGGTATGCATCTATTTAGTATTTCAGAAGGTTTTGCATATTCAAGGTTAGGATATTTCTCAATTTCATTGGGAAGATGTTTTAAAAACTCAAAAATTCCTGTTTCCTTCCATTGATGTTCTCCAAATGTTTCATAATCCACATATATATTTATGCAATCACCAGGGGAGCTCGCCAACCATGATGCATATTTATCAGCAGTTAGGGGATATTCTTTCCAGTCGGGACATGAAAACCTAAATCCAATATCATCGCTCAATCTATAATTTCTTAAAAGAACATTCAATCCACAGAGTGCCTTATATACATAATTTGGAGACCTCCAACCAAGTATTCTATCGGCACCCTCTGTAAATATTCCCTTAAATCCCATTTCTTTAACAGTTTCTGCTATTTTGTTATTATACATTAATTCGGTGTTTCTAAAAACCTCAGTTTTATATCCAAATAATTCTTTAATAAGATTCCTATGTCTTTCAATATCATCTTTAAACTCTTCATGATTTTCAAATAGACTTGAAAGTGAATGGTGGTATGTTTCACCTATAAGTTCAACATTTCCTGTTTTTACCAGTTCCTTAAATAAATCCAAAACCTCATCATTAAATTCCATAGCTTGTTCAAGAAATACTCCCGTAATACTGTATGCCACTTTAATGTCGTATTCATCTATTAAATCCAAAATTATTCTGTTTGCAGGGATATAACATTTATTTGCCACTCTGTTAAATATCTCCTTATTTAATTTAACATCAACATACCTATCCCATATATTATTGCTATGTTCATCAACAGCTTTTTTTAATCTATGGGGCTGATGAACCTCAAAATTAAATGAAATTAACATACTTTCCCCCTATTTCTATTATATTTATTAATAGATTTATATAACTTATAAGATATTTAGTATTATTTTTTTATTTTTTTTATTAAAAATTATTATTTCATTTATTTATTATTTTATTATTTTTTATTAATAATATTATGGAAGTAATATATCGTAGTCATTGTTATGGATTGCCATTATTACAAAGGCATGAGACCACCCAAGTGGAATTGCAGATATCGGAGCTCCTATATCTTTATGCACCTGTTCAGGAAATAGCCCATTATATTGGTGATTCTCCAATACCCAATCAAACAATTCGTTGCATTTTTCATTACAGTGTTTAATAAGGTCTTCTTTTGTAAGTATGTCCTTGTTTATATGTTTTATATTGAGGGATTTAATAAATTTATCTTCTTTTGTCTCCTTCTCATTGTTATTATTATTTTTAGTATTTTTAGTATATTTATTACTATTTTTATTACTATTTTTATTACTTTTGATATTTTCCGTAATCATATTCGTATTAATATTCATGCTCATACTTTCTATATCTTTTGATAACAATTTAATCAACTGTTTATAATACATGTATAACCACAAGGTTGTTATTATCCATGGATTGCCTCCAAAATATACATCCTCAGGATATCTTCCAATTCCACCTATTTTGTAATTAAATGCCTTTTCAATCTGCAATGCCGTTGCTATCATCCTTGGGTCGTCCGCTGGAACTAAATTATAAGGGAAGCTTAACCCCAATATGCTTGTATCTATGGTTTTATCAAGTGGATTTATAGATTTTGCAAATCTATTTTCTTCTTTTAAATAAAATAAATTATCAACGCTGTTTTTTAATGACTTGATAGCTGAGCTCCATAATTCGAAACAGTTTTCGTCATCATTGAATTTATATTCACATTCTTTTTCCAATATATCCATAATATTACAGGCAGATTTTAAACCGCCGTATGTTGCACCAACTGTATATGCAAATACACCATATTTTTCTTCCCATAAATCATAACATGGAGAAAGGTTCTTCGCAGTTTTTGCCAAATAATTTGCAGCTTTTTTTATCATATTCCAATGTCTTTTTAAGAATGTTTTATCATGGGTAATTCTATAATGAATAAGGGCTCCCCATATAGTGGTGCCAACTTGGTCATTTTGTATTGCAGTTAATCTTGGGTTTCCATTGATGTAATAATTTTGAATCCATGAACCATCGTTATTTTGGGTTTTTTTGCACCAATCAAAATATTTCTCACTCATGGCATATATTCCACATAAATCCAATGCAACAGCCATATAAGTTGCATCTCTATTCCATACATACCTATAATCAGGGTATAATGATGGTGAAGCTATTATGCCCCCTTTATGATTACATAGCATAAGGATTGTTAGTAAAGACCTTTTACATGTATCAATATATTTTCCATTTTTAATATTTATTGCAATATTTGTAGATATATGGGTAGCCATATCTTGAATAATGCCTTTCCAATATGTCAAAGAAAGGTTATATATATCCCTACTATTTTTATCAACCACCTTAAATACATCTATCAAATCCATAATTTTGTGGTAATCGTTATCGTATTGCTTTACAAGTATATATATTGGAATAACTGCCTTTTGGAATGGTTTTAGTTCAATATCCCAGCATAATGCACTATCTGTTATTAACCCCTTAGCAGTGTCCTGTTCTTTTAATATGCCGTTTTCAATATCGTTATAGGCACTACTTTCAGAAGACCTTATACCGCATTGATAGGATGATATTTTTTTTCCACTCCCTATGCAGAAAACATACTTTCCATCATATTTAATTAAACAATTCTTATTTTTTAAAAATTTCACTGTATTTTCCTTTGGGTATTCACCAATTCTTAAATTTTCATAAAAAAATAGCTTTAAATGTTTTTTTTCTTCTTCTTTTTTATTGGTGATAACTATTCTTCTAACCAATACATCATGGGATATGGACATATAATCCCTAAATACTATTATAAAGTCATCATCTTCATATATTGTTTTTAAAACATTTGTATCTTTTAAATATCCTTGACTAATTTTCCATGAATAATCCCAGTGCCATTTTAATTTGCCCTCGCAATATATTGCAAATGCAGAATCGAATATATGCTTTTCAAAACCCAAATGTGGAAAGAACATGTATTCAATAGACCCTGCATCATCCAATTTTGCAAGAGATTTCCCATTTCCTATAATTCCTACCATAGTATCACTTTATTGCTAAATATAATAAAAATGAAATAAAAAATAAAAATAAAATCATTTTTTTAACTTTATTATCCATTTCCTCCCGTCTTTCATAATAACCACATTATCTTCCCTTGCAAGCCATCCTATTGCCATAACAACAATGGTTTCATTATAGCCCTCTTTCCTAAGTAATTCTTTTAATTTTGAAATATTTCTTTCACCCTCTTCTAATATGTGATAAATTTTACCAGCGGCTTCACCTATTTTTAGCCATATATCTTCCATAATCCCACCTCATAATTAATATATAAATATAATGTAAAAAATCTTATATACCTATTTATTTCATTTCCCAATATTTTACTTATTTTATTTATTTTATTATATTTTAATTAATTTTATTATTATTAAAATTTATTTTTTATTATATTTTTATTATATATTAGTTCATATTATTTTTTATTTTTTTAATTAAATGGAGTTTATCACTTTATTGTATACATCAACTGTTCTATTCGCTACAACATCCCAACTGTATTTTGTATATACATCATGTTTTGCATTATTTACAATCCATTCCTTGAATCCTTCATCTGAAAGAACCTTATTAACACCCCATGCAATAGAATCTGGATTTTTAGGATATACCAAAACTCCATTATGCTCATGCTGTATAATTTCTTTTAATCCTCCAACACTACTTGCAACCACCGGAGCTCCGGCTGCCATAGCTTCAAGTGCTACAATTCCAAATGGTTCATAAACAGATGGAATAACAGCTACATCCGCAGATTTAAAAAGTTTTTTTAGCATATCTCCTCCTACAAATCCTAAAAATAGTATTTTATCCCTGCATCCAAGTTGAAATGCTAAATCCTCTAAATATCCCCTCATATCGCCAGAACCAGCTATTACTATCTTTGAATTTGGGTGCTGTTCAAGAATCTTAGGAGTGGCCCTTATTAAATATTCTACACCTTTCTGATAAACCAACCTTCCTACAAACAATATCATTTTTTCATAAGGCTGGATTCCAATATGAGCTCTGAACTCATTTTTTTCATTATCATCCATAGGTATATCAAATTCCCATGGATTTATTCCATTGTATATTACATTTACCTTATCCCAAGGGGTATTAAATGTTGAACAAATTTCCTCTTTTATGGAGTTGCTAACTGTAATAACGGCATGGGATTCATAGGTGCTCCACCATTCTATGTCATTTATAGCCCTTGAATCATCTGAGTAAATTCCTCCACATCTCCCCTGTTCTGTGCTATGAATGGATTGAATATATGGCTTGTTAAGGAGATGTTTTACACTACTACCCACAAAATGCGTCATCCAATCATGGCAATGTATTATGTCGTAATTATCTACACCTAATGAACCCAATTTTTTTTCCATGAAATGAGCCATAAATGTAGCCCATGTTAAAAAATTAGGATGCCCTATGGGTTTTACACGATGAACATTTACCCCATTAATATTTTCATATTCTGGGAGCTCATACCCTACGGTAATTACATCGACATCATGTCCAGCTCTAACAAGTGCCTCAGCAAGACCTTTACAATGAACAGATAATCCCCCCACCATAATCGGTGGATATTCCCATGTTATCATAGCTATTTTCATATTATCACTTAATTATTACTAATATTATTACTAATGGTTATATTTTTAATTTTAATACATTAATGCATTTTTAATATAATTCTTAACATATATTTTTATAGGATTAATACCATATATATTTTTGTATATGAAGATATATCCGCTATTATGATTATAATAATTATACATTAATTTGCGTTATAAAGGTGATATTTTGAAAGTGGCAATATTAACGCCTACCATAGCACCTTTGACATCTATTGGGGGCTTAGGGGATGTAATGCAGGATTTACCAAAATTTTTGAAATGCAGTGGAAACGAAGTAATAGTTATAACTTATGACCATAGTAATAAGGTTTCTAATATCCCTCATGAAAAAATAGCCACACTAAATATAACTTACCAGGGGTCAAATTTTGAATTTAATGTTTTAAAAACAAAACATCCGCTTACAGGCGTAGATATAATAGCATTTAGCAACAAAAACTTTAATGAATTAGATGAATGGGACCCTATAAAATACGATATTTTTGCAGATTTAGTGGTGGCATATTTTGATAAATTTGGTAAGGTAGATTGTATTTCAGGTCATGACTGGCCTTGTGGTCTTGCAATTGCGAAATGTCATGAAAAACTCGATTTACCAACCACAATCACAATACATAATGAAGCATTTAAAGGTCCTATAAAAGAATATAAGGGGCTTGTCATGTCTTTTTTAGAGTTGGGTATCTACTTCAGTGATGCGTTTAATACTGTAAGCCCCACTCATGCAGAAGAAATAAAATCAATAGAATTCATAAGAGAACAAAGTAATATAAAGCCATTTCATGGGATATTAAATGGTATAGATTTTGAAATATTTAATTCAAGCAATATGATAAAGCGAATGATATCATTATCTGATAATAAATTAGACCCGCGAAAATATGCATTTACCTGTGATTACGGCATGAATGATGCCAATATAGTAAAACCTAAGATAAAATATGCATGGTTTTACAACTCTGAAAATTTAAAAAAGTATATCGAAGATTGGAACAATATGGATAAAAGTAAAATTTCTGGAACAGATGTTGAAATATATGGGGATATAAAAGGCGGCGATATAACTACTCCATTAATAGGATTTGTTGCACGTGCCACATATCAAAAAGGATTTGATGTAATATTTGAGGCATTTCCTGAGTTATTTGAAGAACATGATTTAAGATTGGTGATGCTTTCAAAAGGTGAGAAATATATAGAAGATGGCATGAAAGATTTAGCTGAAAGATACGATGGTAAGGTTATCTCATTGGTAGGGTATTGCCCTCCATTAACATCCCTTATTTATACGGGAAGTGATTGGACAATGGTGCCATCAGTTTGGGAACCCTGTGGTTTAACTCAGATGGAATCTATGGCATACTGCACACCAGTAATAGCCCGGGAAGTTGGAGGTTTGGCAGATACTATCATATCTTTAAATCCAGACCCATTAGCTAACCCTAACTTTGACAAAGCAACTGGGGTTTTATTTAAGTATTATGATAAATATGGCTTAAAATGGGGAATAGAACATGCTTTAAACTGGACATTTTACAGACTAAAAGATATATGTTTATTTACAACTTACAAACATGTTAATTGTCCAGAAAGTCCTTATGAAAAAGATAGTCCTTTAACGGTATTAATGAAAAACTGTCACAACCATGTTTATAAAAATCTAAGCTGGCAAAATAACGGCAGTGCAGATAAATACAAGGCATTATACGGTGGAGCAATATATCATCATTATTTCTAATTTTTAATTCATTTTATTATTAACTTTTATCATATAATATATGATTAAATATAAAAATAATAATACCTAATAATAATATATAAAATAAAAAAAATATAAATAAAAAATAGATAAGAAAGAGATAAAAAATAATTACTAAACTAATATTATGTAATTCAAAAGTAAAATAAGTATAATTATTATAGAGGGGAATGATGAAAGGCAAATGTTTATTTAACTATACAAATGCTATGGAAAAAACAATAGGTAATGATGGGGTATTATCAACAGACATTGAACATATAAAAAATGAAATAGAAGAATCATATAATCGATTATTTAAGAAATATGAAAATAAAGAATTAGGGTTTATGGATTTGATATATCAAAAGGATTTGACTACATATAACGAGTTAAAAAAATATTCAAAAGATTTTGAATATATTATTATTATAGGAATGGGCGGTTCTATTTTAGGAGCTCAGATGGTGTATGAAGCCATCAAAGGAATTTATTACAATGAACATACTACCAATAAAAAAGTTTATTTTTTAGATAATTCCGACCCAGAAAAAACATTCGAAGTTCTTAATTTAGTTGATTTGGAAAAAACGCTTGTATTTGCAATAAGCAAATCTGGAAATACTGCTGAAACAATTGCGAATTTTTTAATTGTTAGAGATAGGCTGAAGAATAATATCAAAAATTATGTTAAAAATATAGTGATAGTTGCCAACGACGGAATGCTACGGGAAATGGCAGAGAAAGAGGGTTATATGCTTTTTGATGTTCCTAAAAATGTAGGTGGGAGATTTTCAGTGCTATCCGCTGTTGGATTGGCTCCCCTTTCATGTATGGGAATAAATATTGAGATGTTATTAAATGGAGCAAGGGATATGGATAAATTATGTAAAAACAAGGATATTTTTAAAAATCCTGCCCTTATGAATGCTGTAATCCATTATATACTATACAATAAGGGCAAAACAGTTGCTGTTCTCATGCCATATATTGAAAGATTGCATAAATTTGGTATGTGGTATAGGCAGTTATGGGGAGAAAGCCTTGGAAAAGATGGAAAGGGACAAACTCCTGTTGTATCTGTTGGAGCAAAAGACCAACATTCTCAACTTCAACTTTATTTGGAAGGTCCAAAGGATAAAATAATTACATTTTTAAGGGTAAATAAATTTAAAAATGATTTAATTATTAAAAATTCAAATTATTTAAGTGGTCATAATTTATCGGAGCTCCTACTTTCAGAACAGGAGGGCACCGAGGCTTCATTAACTTCAAGAAATGTCCCAAATGTATCTATTGTAATCGACGAATTAAATGAATACACCCTTGGGAAACTTATATATCTGTATGAGATGCAAACTGCATTTATGGGTGAGCTCCTAAAAATAAATGCATTCAACCAACCTGCTGTTGAAGATGGCAAAAGAATAACCCGTGAGTTGTTAAGAGGTAAATCTATCGAAGAATTAACTGGTTTTAAATCTTATGATAAAAATTATATTATTGAGATGTAGAATATAAGATTAATGAAATAATATTTTAGTTATAAATTAATAACATATATAAAAAGTAAAAATGTAGCAATAACAAAAAATAAAAAATTATTATATTAAAAACTAAAAATTTTTTAACTTTTAAATCTTTAAATTTTTTATCTTTTTTAAAATGGTGGGATATATGGATAAAAATAATAAACATTTAGAGGAGCTCTATAATAAATGTATTAATCATCTTAATAATTTTTCAAATATGGGTGTTTTTTTGGCATATAATGTCAATGTAGATGCCATAAAATTCTTTAAAGATGGGCAACAGGTGCAGGAGCTCATTAACCTATTTGATGAAAATGAGATTATCAATACAATTAATAAATATCCAAGAATAATAAATAATCCATTGGATTTCATTGCACGGTTGATTTATTCCATGAAAACTGGAAAACCATCAGAAGTTCCCATTTCAGAAGATAAATCATTAAATGAATGGTTTGATGGATTAAAATATGATGAAGAGAGAATGGGAGGACAGGTTGGGATTATATCCAATCTTTTATCAATTTTGAATTTAAAACGAGTAATAGCATATACCCCAATTTTGTCAAAGAAACAGGCAGAAATGTTTGTAAATAGGGAAAATTTACTTTACCCATCTGTTATAGATGGAAATTTAGTTTTAAAAAAACCCATTGAATCGTATAAAAAGAACGACCCTTTAAAGATAAATAGGATTTTTGAATATGATGCCAATATTGAATTTTACCTTGGGGATGAAAAAATAACAACTCCACAGGCCAATAGATTTATTGCAGCTTCAAGACCCGATGCATTGAGATTTGAGATAAAAGAAGAATTAAAAGAAAAACTACCTGAAATAGGAGAAATTATTGACTGTGCAATACTTTCAGGATATCAAGGCATAAAAGAAAAATATAGCGATGGAAAAACCGATGAATATTATTTTAAAAAGGCAGAAGAGGATATAAAACTTTTAAAAGAAAATAATAAAAATTTAAAAATTCATTTAGAATTTGCATCTATTCAGAGTATAAATCTTAGAAGAAAGATTGCAGATAAAATAATTCCAAATGTTAATTGCTTAGGCATGGATGATACAGAAATTGCAAATATTATACATGTTATGGGATATGACGAGCTCAGCAAAAAGATTATTAAAAATAGTATGGTTGAAGATGTTGTCAAAGCTTCAAAAATTCTATTGGATAAATATGATAATTTAGAGCTCGTGCAGACCCATACGATGTATTATATTATGTGTTTATGTAGAAAGGATAATCCATTATCTGAAAAAGACCTTGAAAAAACCTTGGAATTTGCCACTATTCTTGCATCTACTAAGGCAAAACTTGGAGATATATCAAAGATTGAGGATATTAAAGAGGGTATCCTTATTCCCTATAATAAATATGGCAATATATTATATTCAATCGTAGATGATTTAAAAAATGATGAAACCTATAAAAATTATAAAATTGCATTGGTGCCATCAAGATTGGTTAAAAATCCAAAATCTACGGTAGGATTAGGCGATACAATATCATCAGGTGCTTTTATTGGTTATGTATCATTGTTAAAGAATGGATGATGAATATTTAACTTATCTTCCCCGTATTATTAATTTTAATTTAAATACCTACAAATTTTTTTAATTAAACCCAATTTTGAAATATTATTTTCATCATCAATATTTACTTTAATATAGCCGGATATTTCCCAATGCTCCTTTGGATAAGATTTATTTTTTACGATTTCGGCAGAATATCCCATTTTTTTTAATGCATTAAATATATTTTTTAATTTTGGATTTTTAACCCCTAATTCTTTCGGCACTTTTCGTCCCTCTTTTCTGCTTTTTTCAACATCTATATATACAGGCCAGATGATTATTTCTTTCATGATATCACATTTCAATATATTTTTTATTATCTTAGTTTAAGTTATTTTACTTTTATTAACATTAAATATTTTAATTTTTATTTTATATCTTATTTTTATTTTTTATTTAATTTATATTTTTATATTTTATTTTTTATTTAACTTTTATTCCTTAAATTAATTATTATTTTATCCATTTTTCCTTTAAAAACACATATAACAGTATTAAAATTATAATGGCTGAAATTCCCATAACAATCCAAAATCCATAAGGATTATTCAATAAAGGCATATATTTAAAATTCATACCATAAATACCTGTTATCCAAACAGGAACTGCAAATAAAGTGGTAACCATAGTTAGAACTTTCATAATCTGGTTCATTCTTATATTTTCAAGAGATAAGCTCATATCCATCATTGAAACGAGCAATTCCCTATATGTAGTTTCCATATCTATTAACTGCAATGTATCGTAGTAAAGGTCTTCAATATGTTCCCTATCATCCTGTGTGGTGATTGGAAGATATTTTCTTTTTAAAATAGAAAGAACATCTTTATTGGACACCAAAGCCTTATGGAAATATACAAGTGTTTTTCTGAGTTGAAGAATCTCCCCCGTTATATTGTTTTGGTCTTGTAGAAGATTACTTTCTAACTTATCCAATTCATCCTCTAAATTAAGAATAATTTTTGAATAACTTAAAGTAATTTGGTTTAATAAATTATATAAAAAAAACCCTTTTCCTCTATCAAGTAGAATTTTTGGTTTTTTGGTTTTTAAAAGATTGTATATCTTACCTATGGATTTTATTTTATCGATATGGAGGGTTAAAATAATATTATCTTTTATATAGATTCCAAAAGAGGTAGTTGTAATATCTTCCTCAAACAGTGGTGCTTTATAAATTATTAAATAATATTCATCCTCTTCTTCGACCCTTGGAACTTCCTGTTCATCCAATCCTACCTTTAAT
The DNA here is from genome assembly GCF_000179575.2 of Methanothermococcus okinawensis IH1. Taxonomy (NCBI): domain Archaea; kingdom Methanobacteriati; phylum Methanobacteriota; class Methanococci; order Methanococcales; family Methanococcaceae; genus Methanothermococcus; species Methanothermococcus okinawensis. Next base: position 1,215,863 of record NC_015636.1, read on the forward strand.
TCCTCTATTTCAATATCTATTTTTTTGGATAATTGTAGGAGCTCATCATCGGATGGAGCATAACAATCTATCCAAATTAATGAATATTCTTCACTTAGCTCATTTAGAGTTATTTTTTTTAAATCATTATTGATATATCCCAATATTTTTAACATATTCTCCCAAAACCATTATTTTAATATATTTTAAAGTATTCCAATGTATTTTAGTATATCTCTTAGTATAACTTATGCTTCTTTAAAATATTAGTATTTTAGTGTCTATTTTAATATTTTACTTTAATATTTTATTTTTATTTTATTTATTTTAATTTTAGTGGTTTATAATTATTACTCTATTATTATTCTTTTTCTTTATAAAACAATATCGAAGACAGTATAATAAGAATGGCAATATATATCACTACATAAGCAATAACTACTGTAAATAAAGCATTTCCATTTAAGAATTTTGAAAATTCAAATAACATTTCTCTTGTGATAAATATAACTATTATTTTAAAGAAAAATCTCTTTAATAATGATAATATCTCTTTATTTGTATATATTATATCATCTATAAAATGAACTGTAATGTATATCAAAAGACCAAGTGTCAATGGATTGGCAAAATTGTAAATAAAAATCCCAATGGCATTAATAAAATTTAGATGGTAAGAGGCGTTGTAAGAATATATAATTCCCACAACAACAATTAATACGCTTATAATATTCCCTATTGGCGCGAGTTTTCCAAATTCAAGTCCTTTTTTACCTTCACTAAATGATTTTTTTAATGCACGGGTTAATCCAGAACCTTCTGAAAGAATATATAAGCCGACCATTCCCATGATTATTCTCCACCCTAAATCTGCAAATATGGCATAAATAACCATGGCAAAACCAACGGATGTAAAGATGAAAGGAACATATTGAGACATGGTTTTTTTGAGGAATTCTTGAATTAAATAATAGGTAGATTCTAAGGATTCATTTTGTTTTACAATAATTCTCTTTTTCCACACAAATGCATCTTTATTTTCTAAATATTTTAATACCATCTCATCTTCTCGCCCATCCGATACAAGATATATAAAATCTGGTTCATACAAATACATTAAAAAATCAAGCTGTTCCTTTATTCTTCTTGCACATTCCTCAGATTCTACATCTTTATGTCCAGATATTATGGCGAGCTCTACATCTTTTCCTTCTTTTTTCAATTCATCGTAGAATTTTATACCCCCAAGTATTGAATTTACATCGGTATCTCCGGGGTCCGATAATCCCAATTTTATAGCAGAGTTTATAGAATCCGCCCTACCTAAAATTGGTGTTTTGATATTTGCCTTTCTGCCTAAGTCATCGTCCATATCTGGAACAATAACAAGATATTTATTGTTTTTTTCCATTGGACTATAATCTTTGGTTTGAAAATCTTTACTATTATTATTAATATTAACATTATTAACAACATTATTAACAGCGTTATTCATATTATTATCTGCATGAGATACCATAACTACCACAGAGTTTTACTATTTTTCATAATTATTATAATGATTAATTATAAATGATTAATTAAAATTATAAGAAATAACAATACATAATTTAAAATATGGTAATATATAATTAAATATTGATTAAAATAAAGTAAATTAAATCAAGATAAGAAATATATATGATATATATTTATAATAATTTTTGCTTCTTTGAATATAAAATATATTTTAAGTAATATATATTTAATTTTTTAAATTTTTATTATTATTTTTATTACCTTTATTTTTATTCTTTATTATATTTAGTCAATCTTATGTTTATATACAATAATAATGCAACTATGACCCATATTCCGTAATTTAACCCAACTTCACAGTAAGATAACAGTATCGAAGCATAAATTGCATATAATTTTTTATCCCCTTCATATATGAATTTTGAGAATAATCCTAAAACCACAGCTATCAAAACACCAAAATATCCAAAATCAAGATATGATGTTCCAAACATGGTTGTTGTAAGGTTATGGTGGTAATTGTACAATATATCTCCAATACTATTTTGACCATTGGGTGTAAATAGTATCTGTCCGTAGGTGTGGATATTAGAATTTATTATTTTTAGGAATATCGTTAAATCGAGATGAGCTCTGTAACATAAAATTTCAATAGCGTGAATTTTCCAGTGCTGATTTGATGTCAATAATACAATCTCTCCAACAACGCTCAAAAGTATTAAGGCAACAAATCCATAAATTAAAAGATGCTTAAAAGAGGCTTTTTTATAAATTACATAAGATACAAATAGCATTAATATACTTCCTTTATATCCAAAAAGTGTTAATATTATAAGAGAAATTATAAAGTATATCTTATTTTCTATTCCAGCATATATTAAAGCCCCAGTGGATATCAATCTTAAAGGTTCTGAGCAGGAGCTCATCCTTATGTTGTAATCAAATAATGGTATTCCACCGTATATTAAAATTACCAGTATAAAAGAAATTACCCCAATACCAAAGATTGCATCAACAAATAATTTTTTATTATATAATTTTGTATAGAGCTCTACAACTACAAAAATAAATGCCAAGTATATAATAGACAGTAGTAATGAATGGCTAACTTCATAAGCTCCGTAAATTACGGTTAGAGACAATATAAAAGATGAAATATATAAAAATAAAATATACGATGATTTTTTATTAAGATTAAGTTGCACTGGAAAAATAAACGGCAATGAAAAACCTAAAATAAAAATAAATAAAACCCCTAAAATTTTAAGTAGTGAATATGTCCCAATATCTCCCAAATATGGCAATGCCAATACAAAAATTATCAAATGACCAAATACAACAATAGAAATAGGATGGAATAAGTTTATCTTTTTAATATTCTCAATAATATCACATATATGCATAATACCAACCCAAAGAAATAGTAAAGAATAACATCTAAATCTAAAATACCTGTTTCAATACCCACCAACAAATAGGATACTAAGATACTATAAACTCCCAAATAGATGCCTTTTAAACTTTCAGAGATTTTATAAAATATGCCTAAAAATATGCCCAAAATACCAAAATATGGAATTATTCCAATAGTTCCATAATCTCCAATTACAGCTCCAAAAATCGTTGGAGTTATTGTGGCTCCATATACGCCTATGTTATTTGCAATAACTGTTCTTGGACCAGGTGATAATCCTAAATAGGAATAAACTGCACAATAATGTAGAAGTCCCCCAAACATTCCATTAAAATTCTTGACTATAATATCAAAAATACTCATGGTTAAATCTACTCTTGAAAATATTGGATTTCCACCACTACCCAATACATAAAGCCTTAATATTGACATGAAAAGAAGTATTAAAAATATTCCAAATGCCGAATAAATTAGCTCCTTTGTTTTTATTCTGTTGGAATAATACATTACAAACAATATGGATAAAAACAATATCATAACATTTGTTCTATACCCCAAAAGCATGATAAGTCCTGAAAAAATAATGGAATATAAAATAATCTTTACCCTATCCAAAGATAGATTTGAAGCTACTACTATTGCCCAGCCTAAAAGTAAAAGATGGGATAAAGCAGTAAATGGCACATTTAAAAACCTTCTTGAAGTGGGGTCAAAAAGCGGAATATCCCTAACCCATAAAATATCAAAAAATATGAATAATATACCTATAAACATTAATAATATCCCAAATTTATAATGTTTTGAATAGTTTGGCTTATATGGTTTTTTTAAATTAAATATACTGGAATATTTGGAAATATCGTCTAAATTTAAGATGTAATATAACCTTTCGCCAACAATAAATGAAATATAAAAGAAAATTGCACTAAATAAAGCTAAAAAACCTGAATAATAGGATACACTGGACGCTAAAATATAAAAAGAAGTAATTAGCAAAAATAAATGATGGGCTTTAATTTTTTCATACTTAGGCATATTTTTTAAATAGGTTTTTAGGAGCTCCATATCAATTCCTTATATTTAATGTTTTATTAATAATATACTCATTTATTATTTATTTTAGAGGTATAATCATTGAATTATTGTGATATGTAGTTATGTTTTTAGGTATGTTATTAATTGTCTCATTTACAATTAAATATACTGTTATTTGCGAAGTGATGATGTTATGAGGTTTTATAAGGTTATCTAACATATTTAATGTATCCACATCCAATTTCCCTGTTAAAAATAAACCATTTTCAACAAAATTAATTGATAACTTATTATTTCTATTATTTAAATCCAAATGCAGGTTATTTTTAATATTTTGCTGTTCTGATGGCGTAAAGGTTTTTGAATCTACTGCAAGAGAACCACCGATGTAAGTATCAAGTATCGTTAAATTGTTATGCTTATAAGGTTTTTCTGAATCTTTTATTTTTTTATTGATTTCTTCAAATGAGTTTCCATTAATTGGATTTAGAGAATATGTAATTATTGAATTACCTAATGGCTTTAAAATTATCTTTTTGGCAGCAATATCCTCTTTATATGCCATTTCCCCTCCAATTGTAATAGGTTGGTTTTTATATATTGCATAAAGGGTTCCACCATGAGCTCCGGTAATCAATACAGTATCGTTAAATTCTTCCTTAGAAGAAGACCATTTTCCTTCCACATAAGCATATAATGGAAAATTTTTATTTAGTATTTTCTCAGAAATCCATGCACATTTATACATTTGGTCTCCATCAAATTCGTAGTTATCATTTTCACTATTGGATTTTAAAAATTTATATATCAGAGCTCCGGAGGTAATCAATATAGCGAGTATGACCAAAATTTCAAGAATCCCTATTTTTCTCATATATATCACTAAAAATAAAGTAAATATTGTTATTTATTGTTTTATTATTAGCTATTATTTATCCAAATGTAATATATATTACATCTATATTACATCAACAATAATATCTTAATTATTTTTTACTTATTTTTAATTTTTATTTATTTTTTATTATTTGCAGTTTTATTGCTTAGTATATTCTTTCATTATTCTTTTAGCCACATTTTCGCCATCAAGTTTGTAATATTTTAAAAGTTCCTCGGCTTTTCCAGAAATTCCAAATTCATCGTTTATGCCAATTCTTAAAAGTTTTTTATTTAATCCATATGTTGCTATAACCTCAGATATTGCACCACCTAAACCGCCTATAATATTGTGGTCTTCAAGTGAAACTATAAAATCATTGGAGTTTTTTATGGCATCTTCATCAATCGGCTTTATAGTGGGCATAGATATTACTTCCGCATTTATTCCATTTTCTTTTAATATTTTCGATGCCTTTATGGCTTCTGGAACTAACTCCCCCGTGGCTATGATTGTTAAATCATTTCCTTCTTTTAATAATCTTGCCTTTCCAAATTCAAATTTAGCATCCTCTTCACTACTAAATATGGTTTTGGTATTTCCTCTCGGCATTCTGACATAAACGGGTCCGTTATATTCGGCACACCATCTTATTACATTTTTTGTTTCGTAGTAATCACTTGGAGCTATCACTTTCATGTTTGGTATTGCCCTCATTATGGCGATATCTTCTGTCATTTGATGTGTAGCTCCATCTTCTCCCACGGTTATACCGCTATGGGTTGCAACAATCTTTACATTTAATCCTGCATAAGATATGGTGTTTCTTATTTGTTCCCATGCCCTTCCACTTGCAAACATGGCAAATGTTGAGGCAAATACTATTTTTCCAGTTCTTGCAAGTCCTCCTGCCACGCCCATCATGTTCTGTTCTGCAATACCTGCATTAAAAAATCTATTGGGGTATTCTTTTGCAAACATACCTGTTTTTGTTGAGCCAGATAAATCTGCATCAAGAACAACCAAATTTGGATATTTTCTTCCCAATTCAACCAATGTTTCTCCATAGGCATTTCTCATAGCTTTCTTTTCTCCAAGTTTAATTTTATATTCCATAGTTTCACCGTTAAATAATTTATATCGATAAATAATTATTATTAATAACAATAGGTAATAATAGTAATAATTATAATAATTATAATATTACACTAACAGTATTGTAGATAGTTAAATAAAAAATTATAGTTCAAGACGGAACTTTATATACTTCTGGTGAATTACTCATAACAATAACTATGTAAATAACGATTATTTCAACACTTAATGAGAAATATTATTGAATTAATATTTCATTGGTTGATATTATTATGTCGAGAACTATAAATTTATTTTTAAATTTCGCAGACTCTCTCAAAATCTTAACAGCCTCTTCAATATTTTCCTTATTATAAATTGCAGATGCTGCAATAAGCACATCGGCACCAGCTTCAACAACCTTTGGAGCAGTTTCTGAATTTATGCCGCCATCAACCAAAATTTTCGTATTATATCCCTCTTTAAGAATTATATTTTTTAATCTATCTATCTTTTTTAGCATAGGATTAATAAATTTTTGACCAGAAAACCCTGGTTCAACAGTCATTATAAGGACGCCACATAAATCTTCTAAAATATATTCGATGGTATCAATTGGTGTTGAAGGATTTAATGCTACTATTGGTTCAGCACCTTTATCTTTTATTAATTTTATAGTTCTAAATGGAAATTTACATGTTTCTATATGAAATGTAATCATATCGGCATCATCTGCAAGTATTGGGATAAATAAGTCGGGATTTTCTACCATTAAATGAACATCTGTTGGTAGTCCAGTTATATTTTTTATATATTTTGAAATACCAATACCCATACTTAGATTTGGAACAAAATGCCCATCCATCATATCTATATGGATAAAATCCACGCCTGCTTTTTCTACTTTTTTTACCTCTTTTTCAAGATGGCCATAATTTGCCGATAATATGGATGCTCCTATTTTTACCATAATTACGCCTTTTTTATTCTTTCTTTCATGTTTATTCTTTTGTTTATTCATTTATATTTTAACATTGATAACAATACATATTTAATGAAAAGGTTTTAATCAAATTTTAGCCTTAATATATAACCTTTTTTATCTTATTGAAGTTCTTTAAGAGCTATTTTTAACTCTTCCTTATTCGGAGCTTTGCCATGAAATCCAACATTATTTTCCATGAATGACACTCCCTTACCCTTGATGGTATTTGCCACAATCATTTTTGGTTTGCCATTTTTCATAGATTTTGCCTTTTCAATGGTATCAACAATTTGTTTAAAATCATGACCATCTATTTCAAATACATCCCATCCAAATGCTTTGAATTTTTCTCTTAAATCGCCTAAACACATTACATCTTCTGTGCAACCATCTATTTGAAGTTTATTTCTATCAACAATTCCTATTAAATTGTCCAATTTGTAATGAAATGCCGCCATTGCAGCTTCCCAGACTTGACCTTCCTGACACTCACCATCTCCTAAAAGAACATAAACATTATTATTTAATTTATCTATTCTACAACCCAATGCCATTCCAACAGCTACTGAAAAGCCCTGACCTAATGAACCTGTGTTTGCTTCTATTCCTGGGATTTTTATATTTGGATGCCCCTGCAACAGAGCTCCGGTTTTTCTTAATTTCCAGAGCTCATCCTTATCGAAGTATCCGAGCTCTGCAAGAACTGCATATAATGCGGGACAGCAATGTCCTTTACTTAAAACAAACCTATCCCTATCTTTTTTATTTGGATTTTTTGGGTCATGATTCATTAATTTATAATATAATGCCACAATTATATCTGTTGAAGATAATGAACCTCCGGGATGTCCAGATTCTGCCAATCCTATCATTTTTACTACATCGTATCTTATTTTTTTAGCTATTTGTTTTAAATCTTCTATTTCCTTAATGTTAATTGCCATATTTTCACCTTTATAAATTTTATAATCTTATAATATTATGTATAAATTAATATACACGTAGTATATTGCCATATTCAGTTATTATTTTAAATTAACTTTTTAAAATTTTTAATAAGTTTATATAAAATTATTATTAGAATAACTATTAACTTATGACATTATAAATTAAATTAATATAATAAATTGAATAAACTGAATAAATTAATAAAATATTATATTAAATATTACTGTAAATAAATTAGCTATAAATATAGAATTGTTAAAATCATTATTAATTAGAATATTGTAATTTAGGTTATTTTACTTTTACTTTATAACTTCTACAATATAATTTATACTTTCATTCTTAAATATTTTTAATATATTTCCTTCTTTTATATCGCTATATATATTACCGTAATTGTCATATTCATATACTTCGTAGTTTTTATCATCCATGGCAATTATCCTGTTTGGTGATGTGGAAATCACTGTGGCAGTAGGACATTCATCACCTTTTTTTAATAATTTTGTGTTTTTCTCGGCATCATTCCACTGTAATGATATCTTTTCATGCTTACCTGTTAAATTTTCTAAATATAGTTTGTTTTCATTCATTGAAACTACTTTATGCGGTTTATTTTTATATTCTACAATATCTCCTAATTTATACTCTGGAATTCTAACAACAACCGTTATTCTGTATTGATTCTTTCCAGTATCCTTTTCAACACCAACAAGTTTTGCAGTTTCATTTATCTTCCCACCATATTTAGATTTTATTGCAGAGGCTACATTTCTTGCACTGCCCATAGAACCTATTTGATAGTCCAATCCTTCTTTTTGGGGTATAAATTTGGATATAAATGCCATTCTATCTTTTTTTAATCTTTTATCTGTCTCATTTCTTACAAAGTTGTCGAGCTCCTCTCTTTCATCTTCTGTTAAAAATCTATTCATTGCCCTTACTTGTAATGTGGCTTCGTAATAATTGGACATATATCTTGAACATCTTGGACATTGAACCATTGCTAAATATACCGTTATATCTTTTTCTTCGGTTCGTTCCTCATCTTCACCTGCGAGTTTTCCTGTGGCTATTATTTTTACAGGAATTTCCACCCTTGATTTTTTACCTCCGGGAAGTTGTCTTGGTTCCTGCGGTATTATTTCAATATCCATATTTTTATGGGCAGTTTTTAAATTATCCTTTGCAGCATAATAGACTATTTCGTCAAGTATCCCATAAAGGTCCCTACCTTTTGGGTTTTGCCAAGTTCTTCTTTTATAGGAGCCACACATATGACATACTTCAACCTTTATTTCGTCTGGAATATCGAATAATGGATGGAGTTGAGCATAACATACTTTACACAATCCATCGATTAATTCATCTTCATGACCGCACCTATAACAAAATCCTTTCATAATTTCACACTCATATATTTTTCTATTATATTAATTTATTAATTTTTTAAATTATAATACTAAATAATAAAAAATAAATAAAATTTATTAAAATAAAAAATTAAAAAAGTAGGTAAAATATCGTAAAATACACATCACATATGCCATGTCTTATCAATTTAAGCATTTCAATCATTTTAATATAAATTATAAATTAATTTAGTTAATTAATATTATTAATTTAATCTTATTTTATTATTTAATAATTTAAATTAATTTGATAGGTTTCATAGCACCACATGCCATACATTTAAGGAAGTGAATCCTACCTTCTTTAACGATTTTAGTATCTGGCTTTCCACATTCTGGGCATAAAACATATTCTTCTACAAAGTTTTTAATCTTTGAATTTATCATGTAATTTCCAAATTTACCCTGAAGTATTAATCTCTGACCTTCAACATCCCCTGCTGTCCCCAGCTCCTTCATTACATATTTTGCAAAGAACTGCACATCCCTATTTATGGCTTTTGCAATATCTCTAAAGTTTTTAATTATTGTCCTGTTTCCTTCAACAAAACTTTCTGCATGTGGAATTTCAAATCTCACATCTTTAAATACTTCTTCTGGAAGTTGGCTAATAGCCCTTTTTAAAAGACCATCATAATCATAATAATTTTCACTATCTGTATTCATATATTCTCACCGAAATAATAGTATAATTTTAAAGTTATATTAATTAGTTATTATTCAGTATTATTGTTATTAATTAGTTATTAATTAATTATTATTAATTTACTTTTATAATTTTTTATATTTTTTATTTTAATTATTTTATTATTGCTGTTAATCATTGATAATAATATTAAAATATATATCTATGACTTATATATATAACTACCGTTAGATTAATATACTACTTACTACACACCATAAAAAGGTAAATATTGATATCAGTAACGGGCGATTAAACCCGTAGGGTATGTGGCTAAAAAGCTGAACCCATAAACAGTGATAGCCAGTGATGTAATTATAATAGAGCTAAAAATAAATAAAAGCAAAAAAAGTAAAAATAGGAGATAAACATGAGTATGTATAAATATGTTAGAGATGCTTGGAAAACTCCAAAGGAAACCTATGTAAAAGAATTATTATGGTCAAGAATGCAGGATTGGAGAGAAGAACCTGCTGTTGTAAGAATTGAAAAACCTACAAGAATAGATAGAGCTAGAAATTTAGGATACAAGGCAAAACAGGGAATTATTGTAGTTAGAGTTAAGGTAAGAAGAGGAGGTTTAAGAAAACCTAGGCCAAAACACTCCAAAAAACCTGCTACAATGGGTGTCAAAAAAATTACAATGGCTAAATCAATCCAAAGAATAGCCGAAGAAAGAGCCTCAAAGAAATATCCCAACATGGAAGTTTTAAACTCCTACTGGGTAGGCGAAGACGGAAAAAGAAAATGGTATGAAGTTATATTAATTGACCCTAACCATCCATCAATTAAAAATGACCCAAACTATAACTGGATATGCTCAGGAACACATAGAGGTAGAGCATTTAGAGGATTAACCTCAGCAGGTAAAAAAGGAAGAGGATTAAGAAACAAAGGTAAAGGCGCTGAGAAAGTAAGACCTAGTATAAGAGCTAATAAAAAATTAGGAAAATAAGTTATATGTAACTTTTTATTCACTTTTTTAATTTTTAAATTGTCTATATTATCATTTATTTTAATTATTTATTTATTTTTTTATTATTTTATTTTAATTATTTTGTTATTTGCAGATTTATTTTTTATAGTATAATTTAAATATATGTTAAATTATATATTCATTTAAAATTTTTATAAATATTTATATTTGCAATATATATGATTTTTATAGTTTAATTTTATGATTATATACATAAATTATGCGTTTTTTATTATTTTAATTTAGCATTGGTGAAAAAATGGCTGAAAGCGATGTCATATTTGATGAATTTAAAGAACATTCAATTTCTGAATTTTTTAGAAAAAACAGGCACATGCTTGGATACAGTGGTAAATTAAGAAGCATGACTACAATTATCCATGAGCTCGTAACAAACTCATTGGATGCCTGTGAAGAAGCAGAAATTTTACCAGATATTGACATAGAAATCAAAAAACTTGGAGCAGACCATTATAAAGTAGTTGTTGAAGATAATGGTCCAGGGATTCCTCCTGAATTTGTTCCAAAGGTCTTTGGTAAGATGCTTGCAGGTTCAAAGATGCACAGGCTTGTTCAATCCCGAGGTCAGCAGGGAATTGGTGCAGCAGGGGTTCTTTTGTTTGCACAGATAACAACAGGAAAACCTTTAAAGATTACCACTTCAACAGGAAACGGAGAAATACATACAATGGAAATAAAGATGAGTATTGAAAAAAATGAAGGGGATGTAGTTTCTCATGAAGTAAGGAGTGGTTTTTGGAGGGGAACAAAAGTTGAAGGAGAATTTAAGGAAGTTACATACAATAGAAGAGAGCAGGGACCTTTTGAATATCTAAGGAGAATAAGCTTATCCACACCTCATGCTAAAATAACCCTTAAAGACCCCGAGGAAACTGTGGTTTTTGATAGAACAGTTGAGGATATTCCTGAGAGACCGGAAGAAATGAAACCTCATCCTTATGGTTTAACTCCAGATGAGCTCCTATACATATCGAGAAAAACTGAATCTATAAAAATTTCAAGCATGCTCACAAGTGAATTATCGAGGATGACTTCAAAAAGAATCAAGGAGCTTCAAGAATACATTTTGAGAGATAAACTGCTTGAAAATTATAGGGATAGCACATTTTGGGATATTGTAGTGGATTGTTATTTAAATGTAAAAATTAATGATTATATTGAAAAATATGCTAAATATGTGGATAAAAAGGAAATCTCAGATGTTAAAGAGATTATAAACACACTTCCAGATAGTTTATCAGAATTAAAGATTTATTATTTAAAATACTTGATAATGGATTATTTAATTGAGAAATTAGATGAAGAAACCATCAATGAGATTAAGAAGCACTTTAAAAAGAAACCTGAAAATTTCATCGAATTTGCAGAGAAAAATTATTTAAATGCTTCATTAATGGATGAATTCAACAGAAAACTTAGAACTATTACAAAAAGTCCAAAAGAATTTGTAGATTCATTGGTAAATATGGCAATGGTGTCAGAGGCTGAGCTCGAAAGATTCAAAAATGAAGTAAAGAATCTCCTAAAAAAGAATCCAAGGGATATGAATTGGAACGATGCAGAGCTCATTGTTAGAGTGATTCAAGACATGGATTTTATGGCACCATCAACAGCAGGTTTAAGACCTATTGGTGAAGAAAATATTCAGAAATCCTTAAAAACCCTAAATCCAGAATTTGTTAAAACTATTACAAGAAGACCAAAAACCTATAAAGGAGGTATTCCCTTTGCAGTAGAAGCTGGGCTTGCATACGGTGGAGATGCAGGTAGGATATCTGATAATACGCGAAAAATGGAAATAATGAGATTTGCAAATCATGTGCCATTGTTGTTTGATACCTCAGGATGCGGTATAACAAATGCTGTGAAAAGTATAAATTGGAGAAGATATGGACTTAGAAGTGATGAAGATGTTCCATTGACGGTATTTGTAAATTTAATCTCCACGCATATACCATATACATCGGCTGGAAAGCAAGCTGTGGCATGCAGTAGCGAAGAGAATGAAGAAATATTTAATGAAATAAGGCAGGCATTAATGATATGTGCAAGAGGACTTGAAAAACACATATCGAAAATAAGAAGAGAAAAGGAAGAAGAACAGAAAAAGAAATATGTTTTGAAATATGCTGTCATATTTGCAGAGGGGCTTGCCAATATAACAAATAAACCTAAGGAACTGATTGAAGAAAGGATTATTGAGTTATTAAGATAATAAGATAAATATAAGTTCTGTAATTTTATCTTTTTAGAATAATAATTTTTAATTTTAATTTTATTATTTATTTTATTATTGTTTTATTTTTATTTATCATAAGTTTATTTATTTTATTTATTAATTAACTTAATATTTTTATTTTTAGTGAGATTATGAAACAGAATAAGAAATTAGGACAGTGCTTTTATAAGCAACCTTTAAAAAAGGTTGCTATCCAAAGTCCAAAACTCGCTATCGCTCGTTTTGGAACCTAGATGTGAGATTATGAAACAGAATAAGAAATTAGGACAGTGCTTTTATAAGCAACCTTTAAAAAAGGTTGCTATCCAAAGTCCAAAACTCGCTATCGCTCGTTTTGGAACCTAGATGTGAGATTATGAAACAGAATAAGAAATTAGGGCAATGTTTTTTAAAAGATAAAAATATCGTAAAAAAAGCAGTAAATGCTGCCGACATAAATAAAAACGACATAGTCTTAGAAATCGGTCTTGGTAAAGGAATATTAACAAAAGAATTGGCAAAAAATGCAAAAAAGGTATATGTTATAGAATTAGATATGCGATTAGAACCTTTTGCAGAAGAGGTAATTGCCGAATATCCAAATGTCGAGATAATTTGGAATGATGCATTAAAGGTTAATTTGGATGAATTAAATTTTAACAAAATCGTGGCAAATCTTCCCTATCAAATATCCTCTCCAATTACATTTAAATTTCTAAAAAAAGATTTTGATGTTGCAGTTTTGATGTATCAATATGAATTTGCTAAAAGAATGATAGCTAAGGAAGGGACAAAGGAATACGGAAGATTGAGCGTTTCTGTGCAGTATTATGCAAATGTGCAATTTGTATGTAAGGTTTCACCATCTGCATTTTCACCAAAACCAAAGGTAGATTCTGCAATTGTTAAAATTACCAAAAAAGAACCCAATGAACTTTATTATTTAGAAGATAAGGAGTTTTTTGAAAATGTTGTCAGAGCTCTGTTTCAGCATAAAAATAAAACTGCCAAAAAGGCACTTATAAACTCATGCCATGAGATGGGTTTGAATCGTGATGAAATTAAAAATATGATAGATACCTTAAATAACTTAAATTTATCAAAATTTGATTTAAACGAGAGAGTTTTCACATTAAATATTGAAAAAATAGTGGAATTAAGCAATATGCTTTACAGGATAAAAAATAAATTATAATCAACGCTATGTTTTTTATATCTTAGTCATTTAGATAATAATATTTATCATTTTATCGGAGCTCCGATAGATTACTTAATTATTTTTTTTGCATCATAAATAATTTTTTTATGGCATATCCTAAAATATATATACTATTAATACCATATTAATAATGTATAAATAAAATGGTGGTATCAGTGGTTAAAGCAATAGTGAATATTTCAGATGAAAACAACCAAATAATTAACATTATAAAGGCAAAATATAATCTTAAAGACAAAAGTGAAGCTATAAATAAGATAATAGAAGAATATACGGAATTATTATTAGAACCTGAGTTAAAACCTGATTATGTTGAGAAGATAAAGAAAATTATGAAAAACGAAACACCTATCCATATAGGCTCTGTTAAAGAATTAAATAAAAGATATTTAGGTGAATAAATGTATGATATTGAAATTATGCCTTCATTGGATAGAGCTATTACAAAATTATCCAAAAAAGATAGAAAAAAAGTAGAAATTATTTTGAAAAAAATTAGTGAAATAGCTAAAAATCCACATCACTATAAAAATTTAAGAAAGCCCATGGAAGATTTTAAAAGAGTTCATATTGATAAAAGTTTTGTTTTAATATTCACCGTAGATGATAATGAAAAGAAGGTTATATTTGTGGATTTTGCACATCATGATGAGATATACACCAATAAAAGATTATTAAAAGTAATAGAAAAATTACGAAAAGATTAATTTTTTATTTTTATCGGAGCTCTGATACTCCGATAAATAACATAACTAAATAATTATTATCCAATATAACATGAGCATAATTAAAAAACTAAAATTTAATAGGTATTATTATGTATTAATTACTTTTTAAAGACGTATTTTCAAATACAAGGGGGATTATTTCTTCCAAGGTTTTAGCAGGAATTATCGTTATTCCCTCCGAATCTATTACATCAATCATATTGGATTCTGGGATAATTACCCTTTTAAATCCATATTCTTTTGCAGCATTTATCTTTTCATTTACTCCGCCTATGGCAAGTATATTACCGTTTAAATCAAGGCTTCCCGTTATTGCAAAATCCTGCTTTAATGGAATTTTTAGAAGGGATGAAATTATACTTAGGCAAACTGCCGCAGTTGCACTGTCACCATCGATTTTTGAATAGGATTGACTGAATTGTATATATATTTCTTTCGAGTTTAAATCAATTTCTTCCTCAGATTTTAAAGGTAATTTACCCTCGGATACATATTTTTTAGATAATGCTGATGCCAAAGTAATACTATGTTTTGCAAGGTCTCCGGTAATGTTTAATAGATGAGTTCCTGGATTTTTTGAATCAACTATTTGGGTAATTATCTTTGTTACATCGCCTATACCATCAGAACCAAGCACTGCTAAACCGTATATAACACCAACCTTTGGACTATCATTTGGGACGATATTTTTGTATCGTTTAAAGTTTCTCAGGTAGTCAATGGCAACCTGTTTTGTCATGCTGTATATACCAGTATTTACAACAGACAGCACATGCTCCCTATCGATATAAATTTTTTCTTTTTCTTTTATTTCTTTTTTAGAATATTTAGTTTTATCTGTTGCTGTTATTCCTGTTTTTTCTTTTTCCTCTTTATTCTCTTTATCTTTTTCTGTTATTTTGTTTAATACGCCCATAATGCTTTTTAATTTATCTTTATCAACATTTACTGGTAGTGTTTCTGATTTTTTAATATTTTCTTCTTCTGACATTTCATTTATTATGTCCTTTATATTTTTGCCCATTGCTATATCATTTGCCATTTTTATAATATTTGAAAGTCTTCTTAGTCTTAAAGTTAATCTATCCTTTGAACCTGCAAGCAATTGAGCTATTTTGACTATTTCACAACATGCCTCATAGGTCATTGGATGTAAATTGTTATTTCTTATCTCCTGAATTATGAACTGTAATAATTTGTCCCTATTTTCCTGGGTATTTTCCATCTTATTTTTGAGAACAATTTTATAGTCAATTCTATCAAGTAGCGGAGCTCTTAAATTATTTACATCATCCATGTTTCCAGACATTATCAATGTGAAATCACAAGGTATGGGATTTGTCTCAACAGTAGCCCCACTTGAATTTGGATTTCTACCGCTTATTGCAAGGCATTTGTCCTGCAATGCAGTTAATATATAATCCTGAACTTCTGGAGGCATGGTTTTTATCTCATCCACATATAAGATACCTTTATGGGCTTCATGTATTGCCCCAAGAATTATTCTCTTATGAGGTGGGGTTCCAAGAGGTGGCTTACCTCCGAGAGGGCAGTGTTTAACATCCCCTAACAATTTGGTTACATTATATGCACTGGCTCTTACGAGAGGTCTTTTTTTACATTCGTAAAGCACCACGGGTTTTAAATCCATAGGACTAACAGCATTTGACATAGAACCTTTTGTAGCTCCAAATACTGTTAAGAAAATAATTACAAATGCCAAGGCAAATGCCACAATTGAAACAGTAGCTATTATTCCAAGAACTTTTGAATCTGGAAGTCCTTTCATTAAATATGAGGTAATTGCAGTGAATGCAATCATAAATATTAATATTGTTAATATACTTGGTGGTTGCCTAACCATGCTTGGTTTTATAATTTCGACTTTTTCTTCATAATGACCTTCAACTAACTCTACAATAGGTTTTTCAGGATTTTTTAAATTGGGTTTTGCCAATATGGTGTATGGTTTAAAGTCTGTGCTGGATTTTTCTATGAGCTCACCTACTGCTTTAACCATCATGGATTTCCCTACACCGGGGTCTCCTAAGAGTAAGGCATGTCTTTTATTTTTAACCGCACTTAATACAATATTAAGAGCCTCATCCTGACCTATTATTTGGTCTATTAGTCGTGGTGAAGGCTCTGGCAGTTCATCCGTTGTTTTAAATTTAATGGAAAACATATATTCACCTTTTAAGATATTATTTTTCATTTTTTATTTATTAATTATTTCTCATTATTTTCATTTTTAAAAAAGAATCCAATAAATTAATAAGCATTTCTGTAAATTTTAAATTTTTTTCATAAATTTTTTTTGATAATGATTTTCCAAAATCTATTTGTTCTGGTTCAATACCTATTATTAGTATTTCTGTATCTATATAATATGACAGGTATTTAACTATTACGCTCATAGGTAATGAGTGCGTGGAAAATCCAATTTCTGATATATCTTCACTATTTACAATATTTAATGTTCCTGGCGACTTCCCCATAAGTGCAGCGTCAATTATAAGTATTTTGTCAGGTTTTTCCTGTTTTAAAACATCCGTAAAATTTTCTGGAACCACCCCGCAATTTAGAAGTATAATTTTATCTCTTATGTTATTTACTTCGTTGTTAAGGTCTAAATTATATTTGTTTTTATAATGTTTTACCAAATTTTCAATCAATAATACTCCAAAGCCATCATCCCCTTTCATAGTATTTCCAATACCCATTATAGCTATTTTTTTACAGTCTTTTAAATATTCCTCTAAAATTGGTTTTATATCCAAAGTTCTCACCTTAAATAATAATTTTATATAAAACTTCTTAAGTTTTTTCACTTTTTTATTATTTTCTACCATAATATTTATATATTTTAAAAAATATTTATCATTATAATTAATGACAAATTATTTATAGCTTCGCATTATTATATTAATATATCACCTATCGTAATACTATACCATAGTTTTATCATAGAGTATTACTTATTATTTTGCTACATTATATATTATTACAATATGCTACTATATGGCATTAATACTACATATTGCTATAATTACCACATTATTTCCATATTATTACATATTTACCTCATATCATTATATTATTACATAGCTCTAATTATTAAATTATAATTAAAATTAATGATTTTTCCTTTTTGGTGATGAATATGGATTTACAACTTGCCTCATTTATAGCTGCTGGGATTTTAGCTGTTGTAGGATTATATGGTGTCTTCTTTGTAGATAATGTTTTAAAAAAAATCATAGCCCTGTCTGCACTTGGAAATGGGGTAAATTTAACTCTTATTGCTATTGGATACAAGGTCGGTGGAATTGTTCCTATTAAAATGCCCAATATGGAATTTACATTGTTTGCTACAAAAACAGTTTATCCCCTACCTCAGGCACTTGTATTAACAAATATTGTTATTGAAGCTTCAATGCTCGCTATAATGCTTGCACTCTCCATAGTATTTTATAAAAAATATAAAACACTTAAATCCTCGATTATATTGAAGGAAGATTAAATTTATTACAATATAATTGTTAAATAATTATTAAAATTAATTTATTATTAAAATAATATGGTGAAAATAATGAATCTACTGCCATTAATTGTAGTGTTTCCATTAATCATGGCTATAATATTTAATTACATTTATAAAAGTAAAGTAATTAGGATTTTAGCATTATTAATGGCATTATCCCTTATGGTGCTCCCATTCTTGGGAAGTTATGGAGCATACTTCTTCGGAGCTCATGGTGTAGAAGGTGGTTTAGTCTCAGGGATAGCATATATATTTAATTCTGCAAAGCAGTTAATGATTTTTATATTGATGTTAATAGGTTCATTGGTGCTTATTACTGGAATGGGTGAAAAAAAATTAAACGGATTATTTGTAGCACTTATATTAATGGGACTTGCAAGCGTTTCAGCGGTAATTTTGGCAGATGACCTTTTTAACATATATGTATTTTACGAGATTGTGGCAATAGTTCAGACTGGATTGGTGTTGGCATCTGGAACAGAAAATGCCTACAAAGCAGGATTTAGATATATGTTAGTAGGTAATATGGCAGGTTCGTTGTTATTGTTGGGAATAGCCTTTTTAATGTCTGCAACAGGAACTCTCAATATAAGCGATATGCACAATTACCTTGCAAATAATCCTGCAACACCCACCATATACGGCGGATTATTGATGTTAATTATAGGTTTATGTTATGGTAGTGGTCTTCCACCATTCCACACAGTTAAAGCGGATGTATATGCCAGAGCAAAACCATTTGTAGCTTCAATGTTGCAAACCTATTCAAAATTTATTCTTGTAGCAATAATGCTTGTAATTTTAAAGTTATTTGGTGGATTATCCTACTTCAATGCATCTCATGGCGTATTGATAGCATTATCTGTATTTGGAATGGTATTTGGTGTTGTAATGGCATTGTTGCAAAGCGATTATAAAAAACTTCTTTCATATCACGCCATAAGTCAGGTCGGTTATGTTGCAGCAGGACTTGCCATTGGAACGCCATTGGGTATTATAGCGGGGGTATTCCACGCAATAAACAATGCTCTATTTAAAAGTGCATTATTTTTAGGAGCTCATATTGTAAGTAAAAAAGGTTCATCAAATTTAACAAAACTTGGGGGTCTTTTACCTGTTATGCCAGCAGTAGCGTTTATGATATTGTGTGCAAAACTTGCAATAAGTGGAGTTCCGCCATTTAATGGATTTCAAAGTAAATTATTGCTCGCAGAAGCGGCTATGAATGTAAATATGCCAGAACTTGCAGTTATAATGATATTGGTAAGTATAGGGACATTTGTTTCAATGATGAAAGCATTTTACTTAATATTCTTAAAACCTTGCAGTGAAGAAAGGATTGAAGAATATAAAAATACAAAGGTATCCAAATATTCTATATTCTCCTTGGCTATATTGACGATATTGTGTATCTTATTAGGTGTTTATCCAGATATTGTAATAAATAACATAGCTCCTTATGCAAATGAACTCGGAAAATCTTGGATATTAAAGTAAAAAATAATAAAAAATTAAATTAAAGTTAAAATAAAAAAATATTATAAAAATAATAAATTAAAATAATAAAATAAAACGAAGAGTAAAAAATGGAAAAATAAAAGGGGATAATTATGAAAACTTTGGAGTCAAAAAGCCTTGAACTTAAAAAGGTAATAACAAAATCTGGTGCCGAGCTCTATGTAATTGAACTTTCAGATAATCATTTCTTTATTGAGCAGAATCCACTGAAAAAATCAAAATATGGCGTAGCATATAGTAAATTAAAGGAAAAATATCCTGAATATTATATGTTTTGGGAGATTAAAAATAACAAATATACTGGAAAATTATTAACCGGAGCTCTTCTTAAAAAGGAAGATATCGACCCATTTATTACTGAAATCTTAAATGATGAGGAATATAAGGAATATGAGGATGTAAAAGAAAATATTGAAGATTATAGGTAATAATATGCAATATAACTAATGGTGGTTTTATGGAATACGATAAATTTCAGAAGGAAATGGAAAAAGAAGGACATGGAGATGGAATATCCGTTGGTGCAGGGCTAACAGGTGAATCCATATTATATGGTTTTTTGATTATGTCTGTTTTGCTGTTATTTAGGGTATTCAGCGATATATTATTTGCAATTATGGGGGTTTCAGTAATTGGATTAATGCTTTCAGTTATGCCAGTATTGTTTAAATTCAATGAAGAAAATTCAAATCATATAAACATGCAGTTATTCTGGATATCCATATTTGTAGGTATTTTATCCGTTGTGGTATACTTTGCTAAGTAATAATAAATATTATTAATATTTTGGTGATACAATGCCTGAATCTAACAATAGCAGGGAAATTGCAGTTTCATTGTCTTTTATGTTCTTCGGTGCAGCCATACTTTATTCTGTTTATAATATAAATGTAGTTGAAGGTGTAAATGCCATTTATACCCACAATTATATTATACCTAATTTTGTAAGTGCAGTTTTATTCGATTGGAGAGGATTTGATACACTTGGAGAATGTTTGATATTGATTAATTCAGTTCTTGTTACAGGAATGGTATTTGGAAGAGGATTATTTAATTCTGAGTTTCTTAAAGAGGTTTATGGAATAAATAAAAATACTACCAATAATAACATTAAAAATGGCGATATGGGTGGATTTACGCCTATAATTAAAGTTTTAGCAATGCCTATGAGTGCAATATTGATGGTTCTTGGAATAGTGGTAATACTTGGAGGACATATTACGCCTGGTGGTGGTTTCCAGGGAGGTTCATTGATAGCAGGTGCTTATATATTGGCAATTGTTTCATTTGGATTAAAAAATTGCCCTGTTAATTTCAGCCATAAATTTTTGGAAACTCTTGAAAGTTTCGGAGCTCTGTTATTTTTATTATTTGGAGTATTGGGCATGGTATTTTCAGGATATTACTTGCTTAATATACACACATTATTTGGAATAAGCATATTTCCTTCGCCATTAGGACTTGAACATGCTGGGATAATACCATATCTAAACATAGTAGTAGGTTTAAAGGTATTGGCTGGATTATCCACAATTACCACATTATTGGCAGGTGAAAAAATCATCATGAAAAATATTGCGGATTAATTAAATGGTGATATTATGATAAACTATGGCTTGATTACAGTAAATACCATGTTTTTGCCGATTATAGGCATGCTTGTGGGTCTTGTGCTGGGAATAAGGGTAAATGCAAAATTAAATATATGGTTTTATTTGATTGTAGGGGTATTCATAGCATACCTATTAGGAGCTCTACCTTATTACAAATTTCCTATGTCTTATTCGTTTATACTGTCATTGATAGGATTGCTAATTGGAAATATAATAAACAGGATATTGAAGTAAAAAGGATATAAAAATCTTAATTATAAACATAAAATTAAAAATTAAAAAATTAAACTGAAATAATAATGTGATATTATGATTATAACGGATATAAACAAATGTAGAGGCATTGAAAAGTGTGAAACCTGTCCATTTAAGGAAATTTCAAAATGCATGGAAGTGTGTCCTACAAACGCTATTATATTGATAGATAATAAAGCATTTTCCTGCATTACCTGCGGGACCTGTGCAAGGGAATGCCCAAACGATGCCATAAAGAAAAATGAATTTGGCGGATATTATGTGGATAGGAGAAGATGCAACGGCTGTGGAACCTGTGAAAAGGTATGTCCAATAAATATAATCAAAATGAAAAAAGTGGAAAAAACTGTAAAGAACGGTAAAAGGGCTTTTGTATATCCCGATGGAATTTGTATAATGTGCGGATTATGTGTAGAAGTTTGTCCCTATGATGCAAGAATGTATTTTGACCCGAAAGATTTGAAGGATAAAAAGAACAGAGCTCTGGCAGAGAGGTATTTAGATATATTTAATAAAGGAGGTATTAAGGAGATAGGAAGTGTAGAGCAACTAAAAGGAAAAAACGAGGAGGGTAAAAAAGAAAAATCAAAACTATCAAAACCAAAAACCGATAGGTCAGGTGTTAGAGTTTCAATAAATATAGACAGAGAAAAATGCGAAGAATGTGGAAAATGTATCTACCTATGTCCAAAAAACACGATATTAGAAAAAGAGAATGTAGATGGATGCACAAGATGTAATATTTGTGGAGATGTTTGTCCAAAGGATGCCATAAACTGTGGTGAAGTGAAAAATGAAAAATGTATATTGTGCGGAAACTGTATTGAAAAATGCCCAAAGGATGCCCTGCAAATATCAAACTTTAAGGTAGTTAAAATTAAAGAAGATAAAAAGACCATACCATTAAAACACTGTATAAATTGCGGTTTATGTGCTGATAACTGCCCAGCTGGTGCTTTAAAGATTGAAGATAACAAGGTGCTTTATGACCCGAGCTCCTGTAAATTGTGCAATACCTGCGTAAATATATGTCCTCAAGGGGTTAGAATCAATAAAGGAAAATTTATAGATGGTGGATGTGTTTTATGTGGTATATGTGAAAATAACTGCCCAAATAAAGCCATATCTATAAAAGAAATCAAAAAATTCGATGTAATTAGGGATGATAACTGTATAGGATGTGGAACCTGTTCAAATGTATGTCCAAACGATGCCATTACAGTAAAAATTATAAAATTCAAAAATGAAATCTGTAAATCCATCAAAAGAGAAGTTATATTTAATGAAAACTGTGTAATGTGTGAAAATTGTGCCATACACTGTCCAAGGGATGTAATTCCAAATATCACAGGATATAAAAAGATTGTCGATAAAAATAACTCATTTATAAGAACAGACTTTGATTTCTGCGTGCAGTGTGGATTATGCAATAAAATCTGTCCAAATAATGCAGTAGATAAGGGTAAATTTGACTTGGATAAATGCGAATTTTGTTCAGCATGTGCAAATATATGCCCTACACATGCCATTACAATATATAGAACATGGATTGAAAAATAAAATAAATTATTATTAAAAAATAAAAATAAAATAATAGTACTAAAAAAATGGATAAAATTTCCTCTAAGGTGCATATTATGAGCAATCCATCCTTTAAAAATCTTGCAAAAATATTCATTTCTGGATTTTATGAAAATCTTGAACGGATAATCTTTGGAACGGATAGATATACTTCTATGGAGATGAGAAATAATATACTTTCAGGGGTAAAGCTTCCAAGGAGTGTGTTTAATGAGCTCTGCATTGGATGTGGAGGATGTGCAAATGCCTGTCCAACTGGATGTATTGAGATGGTAAAAATCGAACCTGTGAAAATAACTGAAAATTACACAAAAGAGTATATTCCAGTAATAAACTCAGAAAAATGTGTTTATTGTTTATACTGTCATGATTTTTGCCCTGTATTTTCTATATTTAATGAAATATCTCCTATTCATCCAAGGCATGTTGGTGATGAATATATTGAAGTTGATTTAACTAAAATGTTTGAAAAACCTGTGGATATTCCAAAAGAACAGTTAAAAAAGATAGCCAATATCCTTTCAATAAATCTCTCAAAAATGGTTAAAGAAGAAAAGAAAAATGAATAATCCAAAAATGAAATAATAAATAAATAATAAAATAAAAAATAATAATAAAATAAGATAAAAATTAAAAAAGCAATAAAAAGTAAAAGTAATAAAAGAAAAAGAAAAAGGAAAAAAAAGAAAAAGGTGAATACATGGTTAAAAAACATGCAAGAAAAAAATGTATTCATATCATGGTGGCATATACGGGGGGATGCAATGGTTGCGATATCGAGGTTGTGAATTGTGTTTTATCTCCATTTTATGACGCTGAGCAATACAATGTTCTTTTAACATGGAATCCAAGAGAAGCCGATATATTGGTTGTAAGTGGATGTGTTACAAAGGTAATGACTGAACCACTTAAAAAGATATATGAGGCTATACCTGAACCTAAGGCAGTAGTCGCAGTAGGATGCTGTGCATTGATGGGCGGAGTATATGGAAATATAGGTGGAGATTTGGGAACTTCCGATTGGATAGATGGTCCTGTTGAAAATATTATTCCAGTAGATGTTAAAGTTCCAGGATGTCCTCCAAGACCTGAGGATGTTATACAGGGTATCGTGCAGGCACTTCCAAAGGTTATAAATGGAGATTAAATAAATGAGGTGTATTTTTATGTATGCAATGATTGAAGAGATACTCTCAATATTGGGCGTTCCGTTGATAGCATTTGGAGTATCCACATGGATTCCAGGCATTAATAGAAAAATCCAAGCGAGAATTCAGCAGAGAATAGGACCTTCAATATTAACGCCGGGTTTTTGGGCGTTATTTAAGTTTTTAGCAAAAAAAACAAAAGAACCATATAGCACAATGCCAAAATTATACAAATTTCTTCCCATAGTGAGCTTTATAGCTATATGGTTAATTCTTGCATCTACCTCAATTACAGAGGTTAAGGCTGTATCTAACTTAATTTTTATAGTAGGGCTTTTGAAAATAGAGGAGATGGATTATGTAATCATGGGTTCCCTTGCGAGCTCGGTTATGGGAGTAAGGATGCCTTATGTTGATGAATGTAAAGGCAGTAATTTTTTAAATACTCTTAAAATGTCCCTTGAACAATTAGGGGCTGTTAGGGCTTTTAAAATGATTACAATAGGTTCATTTCCATTTTATACTGCCATGTTCATTCCATTTATAGCTCATAAAAGCATATATTTGGATAGCATAGTTGGAAATAATTTTTTATTTACAATAGGCGGGATATTTGGGGCAATAGCATATTTTATAGGTTATCTCGTATTAACAAATGATTATCCATTTGCCATTATGCATACAAAGGCTGATGTTATTGAAGGTCCAACCTTGGAATATTCTGGAAAATACAGGGCAATATATTTATCTGTAAAGGAGCTCCTAATGATAACACTTGGAAGTTTATTTGCAACACTTTATCTCGGCATTGCACCAGAGATATCTAACCCAATAACAATTGTTGAGAATTTTGCAGTGGCATTGATATTCCCCATACTGAGCTCGGTTGTTAGTGCATATTCACCAGTCTTAACATATAGGCAATTATACCCTATTTCGTTATATACTACAATAATAGCATTTATAGGGCTTATTTTTGCATTATTGGGGCTCTAACAAAATTAGTTAAGTTTATTTATTTTATTTTAAATTAATATTTTTTATTTTATATTGAGTTAATTTTATAATTATTATTGAATAAATGAAAGATACATATCAAAAATTATATATATTGGAAAGAACAATATAATTATGTGGATTGTGGGGTGTGGTATTCACAAGCAGAGGTGTTTGCATGAAATTGGATTCATTTATAATTACAACTACAAATACCATACCTGGGATAGAGCTATATTATTTAGGTATAGTTTCAGAGTCTGTTGAAGGCTATAATATGGATAAATTGTTAAACCTAATGAAAGAAAAAGCAAAATCTATGAAAGCCATAGCCATAATAGGATTTAAAACAACTGCGGTATATGATGGAAATAATGTAAAATTAATAGGATATGGAACTGCTGTTAAAGATGTTGAAGGTCAATGGGCTGTTTATTAAAAAATATAAGTTTTTATTATTTTTTTATTTATTTATTATTTTTATTTTTAACTTTAATATGTTAGAAACATTCTTATGTTGGTAATTAATTTTAATTTCTTTTTTGTTTATTGATTAATGCTTTTAAATTGCCAATTTTTTAAAATAACTAGTATATATAGTTTTTGAAATGATTTAAACCAAAAATTATATAATAGATGACTTCCATATATGTGGTTAGCACCCCACAAGACCACAATAAACAAAAACCGGAAAGGAGGTAATATTATGGATTTTAACCCACCTGATAAAACTGTTGAATTAGCAGGAAATGTAGGAGGATATAAAGGGAAATTAGGAGCTAATCAATTATTTATAAGAGGAATTATGGGGGGAGCCTACATCGCAATAGGTGCGGGGCTTTGCACGGTGTGTGTTACGGGTGTATCTCAATATCTCGGAGCAGGTATCGCAAAATTTATAGGTGCAGCAGTATTCCCTGTTGGGCTTATATTAATTATATTAACCGGTATGGAGCTGGTTACAGGAGACATGATGTTATTACCTATTGCAATGTTCCAAAAAAAAGCGTCATTTTCCCAACTTTTAAAGGTTTGGTTTTGGGTATATATTGGAAATCTTATAGGTTCTTTGATATATGCTGCAATAATGGTATATGGACCATTAAGGTCATTCAATAGCAAAACTGGAGAATGGGCTGTTAATTCATTTGGTCAAACTGCGATACATATAGCAGAAGCAAAAGTTTTACCCTACATGGCAGGAGGAGCTCTTGGATGGCTGTCCTGTCTTGTAAAAGGTATAGGATGTAATTGGCTTGTTAATCTTGCAGTTATCGGTTCTTTGACTGCAACAAGCGTATTGGGTAAATTCTTTATGATATGGTTCCCAATAATGGCGTTTGTAGCATCTGGATTCGAGCACTGTGTTGCAAACATGTATTTCATCCCTGCTGGAATGATGCTTGGTGCAAATGTATCTATATCGGGATGGTGGCTATGGAACGAGTTGCCCGCCACAATAGGAAATATTATAGGAGCAGTAATATTTGTAGCGATGGTGTATCAGTATGCATATGGTAAAAAAATTTAATTTAAATAATATTTTAAGGCATGCTAAAACCATGCCTTCTGCCACATTATCTCTGATAATCTGGTCTGCAATAGCAATATGGGCCACAATAATGTCCAAAAATATATGGATATTAGTGTGTTCCATACCATTTATAATAGCACTTACCTTAATTCCTTTAAAAATTTCAAGCATGAATTATGATATCTCCCAGGAATTGCTTCCAAAGTATGAAAATACCCTTTCCACAACTAAAATAGGAAATATTACAAAAGAGATGTTAAATCAAAAGGTTAAAGTTGAAGGAACTGTGGAAAAAATAATTTATGGCATTTCTCCAAAACCCACCATTAAAATTAGAGACGATACCGGAGAGATATACACACTTCTCATTGTTCCACTTCCTGAGGGTGTAAAAAAAGGGGATAAAATAGCTCTATACGGGATTGTATCAAAACATTATAAATACTTTGGATTTATGGGAATACCAAAATTGTGGAAACCAAAAATTTTTGGAATTGGTGTTGATAAACTCTAATGTTATTATATACTGTAATTTTATATTATATTTATATTTTGATACTTGGATTTATGCAATGTTGGAGGAATAGAATAGGAGCTCTACATATATCATAATATAATATAAATACAGTAAAAAACGTCGAAATATTGGAGGTCATAATTTGAGCGATAATGCCAAGCCTAGGAAAAAACTTGCAATTGTTAGCTGCATGGATACCAGATTGGTTAATTTCCTATCTGAAAGACTTGGAATAGGTCCCGGAGATGCCAAAGTGATTAAAAATGCTGGAAATATAATAACCGATGATACGCTGAGGTCACTTGTAGTTGCAATATATTTACTTGATGTAAATAAAATCATGATTGTAGGACATACAGACTGTGGAATGAAATCAGTGGATATTGAGGATATTAAAAATAAAATGATTGAGAGAGGGGCAAATCCATATTTTACTCCAAATTTAGAACAGTGGATAGGTAAAATTGATTCTGAGGAGGACAATGTTATTAAGGGAACAGATTTAATAAAAAACCATCCTGCAATTCCAAAAGATATCGAGGTTAAAGGATACATATTAGATATTGTTACTGGAAATCTAAAACAGTTATGCTAAATAATTAAGTATATTTAAATGTGGATGAAGCTATATGCCGACACATGCCCATGAGTCACCATATTAACATTTTTCTTTAAAATATACTTTTTACATTTTAATATTTAAGTATTATGATTATTATAATTTATAATAAATTATCATTTAATTAGGCACCCTGTTATCTACGAACCATTGGAGTAGATAATCGAAAAAAGACCAAAAAGTTTCCCAAAATGAAAAATAAATGATTAATAGATATAATTAATAATTAATAATTTATGGCAAATTTAACTTAAAAAAGGTGAATAATATGACCAGATTAAAAATGGTCCATACAATATGTCCATATTGTGGATGTGGATGTGGAATAGATTTAGTCGTAAAAGATGATAAAATCGTTGGGACTCATCCATTTAAGAGACATCCTATAAATGAAGGAAAGGTATGTATTAAAGGTAATTATAGTTATGAATTTGTCCATAGCGATGAGAGGTTAAAAAAACCACTAATTAAAAAAGATGGAAAATTTGTTGAATCCACTTGGGAAGAAGCTCTAAATTTAATTGCAAGTAAATTAAAGGAATATGCCCCTGATGAAATGGGCTTTTTCTCATCTGCAAGATGCACAAATGAAGACAATTATGTATTCCAAAAATTTGTGAGAGCGGTAATGAAAACCAATAATATAGACCATTGTGCGAGAATTTGACACTCTGCTACTGTTGCAGGTCTTGGGGAAGCTTTTGGGTCTGGTGCCATGACAAACTCAATTGAAGACATTGAAGAGGCAAATTGCATACTTATTATAGGTTCTAACACATTTGAACAGCATCCTTTAATTGCAAGAAGGGTTATTAGAGCAAAAGAAAATGGGGCTAAAATTATAGTTATTGACCCTAGAAAAACAATGACTGCAAACCAGGCAGATATATATCTGCAAATAACCCCTGGAACTAATGTTGCTCTAATAAATGCTTTAATGAATGTAATCATAAATAATAATTTAGTAAATAAAGATTTTGTAAAAAACAGAACAAAAGGATTTGAAGAGTTAAAAAAGACTGTGGAAAAATACACCCCAGAATACGCCTCAAAGATTTGCGAGGTTTCACCAGAATTAATAGAAGAAGCAGCAAAATTATATGCGAGCTCTGAAAAATCATCACTATTATACTGTATGGGAGTTACTCAATTTACACACGGTGTGGATAATGTTAAAAGTTGCTGTAATTTAGCACTAATAACCGGAAATATCGGAAAGAGAGGGACAGGAGTTAATCCATTAAGGGGACAAAACAATGTTCAAGGAGCATGTGATATGGGAGCTCTGCCTGATGTATATCCTGGTTATCAAAAAGTACATATCCCTGAAATATACAACAAATTTGAGGAGCTCTGGGACACAGAGTTAAATCATGAAAAAGGTTTAACTATTCCAGAAATGCTTGAAAAAGCTGGAGAAAGTATAAAATGTTTATATATTATGGGTGAAAACCCTATGGTTTCTGACCCTGATATACACCATGTAGAACATGCATTAAAATCCCTCGATTTCCTTGTAGTTCAGGATATATTTTTAACTGAAACAGCTCAACTGGCTGATGTTGTATTGCCATCTGCATGTTGGGCTGAAAAAGACGGAACATTTACAAATACTGCAAGAAAAGTTCAGCTTATAAGAAAAGCTGTAAATCCACCAGGAGAGGCACTTGAAGACTGGGTTATTATAAAAAAACTTGCTGAAAAAATGGGATATGGAAACATGTTCAATTACAATTCAGCACTTGACATATTTGAAGAAATTAGGAAAGTCACGCCTCAGTATTCAGGAATTACCTATAAAAAATTAGGTATAAATGGAATACCATGGCCATGTAAATCAGAAGATAGTTATGGAACCCCAGTATTACATGCTGAAAAATTCCTTACACCAGATGGATTAGGAAATCTATTTGCTATTGAATATGGAGAACCCGCAGAACTTCCAGATGAGGAATATCCATTGATGCTAACTACTGGAAGGGTGATATTCCATTATCACACGGGAACAATGACAAGAAAATGTAAGCACATAATATCTGAAATAAACGAAGGATTTATAGAGATACATCCAGAGGATGCCAAAAAATTAAATATTAAGGATAAAGAATTGGTAAAGGTTTCATCAAGAAGAGGGGATGTAAAAGTTAGGGCAAAAATCACTGAGAATATTAAAAAAGGAGTAGTGTTTATGCCATTCCATTTTGCAGAAAGTGCTGCAAATGTGCTTACAAATCCTGCATTTGACCCGTATTGTAAAATACCAGAATTTAAGGTATGTGCAGTAAAAATTGATAAATTATAATTATTATAATTTTTTTATATTTTATATTTATTTTAATTTATATTATATATGGTGGTACCATGAAATATCTCTTAGTCCAATCAACAGATGAAAATATATTAAAACATGCAGAATGTGGTGGGGCAGTAACTTCGTTATTCAAATATCTACTTGATAAAAAACTTGTTGATGGAGTTTTAACCCTAAAAAAAGGAGAAGATGTTTATGACGGAATACCTACTCTTGTAGAAAATTCAGAGGAATTAATACAAACATGCGGTTCATTACACTGTGCTCCAACAAATATTGCTAAAATTATAAGCAAATATCTATACGATTTAAAGTTAGCAGTAGCTGTAAAACCATGTGATGCTATGGCTATAAAGGAGCTCGAAAAAAGGTATCAAATAAATAAGGATAATATCTATACCATAGGTTTAAACTGCGGTGGAACAGTTCCACCCATAACAGCCATAAAAATGATAGAATTATTTTATGATGTAAATCCTGAGGATGTTGTTAAGGAAGAAATAGATAAAGGAAAATTTATAATTGAATTAAAGGATGGAACAGAAAAAGGAATAAAAATAGATGAATTGGAAGAAAAGGGATATGGTAGAAGAAAAAACTGTCAAAGATGTGAATTAAAAATACCAAGAAATGCCGATATCGCCTGTGGAAATTGGGGGGCAGAGAAAGGATGGACTTTTGTTGAAGTGTGTTCAGAAAAAGGAAGAGAGTTAATTGAAAGTGCTGAAAAAGAAGGATATATTAAGATTAAAACCCCATCTGAAAATAACATTAAAATCAGAGAAAAGATTGAAAAAATTATGATTAAATTATCCAAATCATCTCAAAAGAAACAGCTTGAAGAGGAATATCCATCCATTGAAAAATGGAATGAGTATTGGAACAGATGTATAAAATGCTACGGTTGTAGGGACGTCTGTCCAATATGTTTCTGTAAGGAATGTGTTTTAAATGAGGATTATGTAGATAAAGGAAAAATTCCACCAGACCCTATAATGTTCCAAGGTATAAGGCTATCCCACATGAGTTTTAGCTGTGTAAATTGCGGTCAGTGTGAGGATGTCTGTCCAATGGAGATTCCATTGAGCTGTATATATCATAGAATGCAGTTAAGGTATAGAGACACTGTTGGATTTATACCTGGTGTAGATGATGAGCTCCCTCCAATGTATGGTTCGGAAAAGGAGTAATTAGTTAATGATTAAATGATTTTTATTTATTATTGATATTTTTTATTTAATCTTTTTTATTTAATTTTTAATCACTGCTTTTTTCTATGTATTTATCAATTAATTTAGTGTCTAATTTTGTTTTTATACCTAATCTTTCTAATATAATATTATTCAATATTATTTTCAATATCTCTTTACCTTCTTTTAATTCCGTTATATTATTTAATTTTCTTGTTGTTGATGGAGATTTTAATTTTGAAAGTGCATTTGCTATATCCTCCTCTTTAACTCTACCTTTTTTCTTTTGATATATTTCATCAGCCATTTCTTCGATTTTTTTTATATCAAATGGAAGGAATTCCAATATCTTCTTATTAATGGTTTTGTCAATGGAATTTAAAAGCCTTGCAATTTCAATGTCTTCGGTGTTTTCATTAATATCCATTTTTTTAACAACAAACCATTTTCCTCTTTTTGCTCTGAATTGTATTTTTTCACCAGTTTCTATTTTTCCCTTATTTTCCATAATTTCACCATATATTCTATATAAATTAAGTTGTTATTTTAAGATTTTTTATAAAGATTTTTTATAAATATGGATTTTTCTTTTAAAATACCTTTTGGTAATAATAAATTAAAATAAATAATAATAATTAAATAAATTAAATAAATTAAATTAATACGATTTTAAGAATAGAATATTTAAGAAAATTATGTGGAGCTAACTATTTTTATATAATGTATATTAATTGGAAAAATATTTAATACATAATCATAAAATGGATAATAAAAAATAAATAAAATTAAAATAAAAAACTAAAAAACTAAATAATTGAAAATATAAAAATATAAATGGAGGAAGTATTATGTTGTATATTACAGGACATAAAAACCCAGATACAGATAGTATATGTTCAGCAATAGTTTTGGCACATTTTTTAGACGGAGCTCCGGCAAGGTTGGGAGAATTAAATCCAGAAACTGAATTTGTGTTAAAAAAATTTGGCGTTATGGAACCAGAATTAATAAAATCTGCAAAGGATAAAGAAATTATACTTGTGGACCACGCTGAAAAATCCCAAAGTTTAGATGATTTAGATGACGGAAAACTTATTGGAATAATCGACCACCACAAAATCGGCATTACCACCTCAGAACCAATATTGTATATTGCAAAACCCGTAGGTTCAACAGCAACAGTAATATCAGAACTTTATTTTAGAGGAATGATGGAATTTATCGGCGGAAAAAATAAGGAGTTAAAACCTGATTTAGCAGGATTATTACTTTCAGCTATTTTATCAGATACCATATTGTTTAAATCTGTTACAACAACAGATATAGATAGGGAGCTCGCAGAAAAACTTGCAGAAATTGCAGGTATCAACGATATATATGCCTATGGTATGGAAATGCTTAAAGCAAAATCCACAGTAGGTAGTATGGACCCCGAGGAAATTGTTAATATGGATTATAAGGACTTTGAGTTTAACGGTAAAAAAGTAGGCATTGGACAGGTTGAAGTAATAGATGTTTCAGAAGTTGAGGCAAAAAAACAGGACATATATAAGGCACTTGAAGAAAAATTCAAAGAAGGCTATGACTTAATATTGTTCCTTATCACTGACATAATGAAGGAAGGAAGCGAAGTTTTAGTTGTAGGGAATAAAGAAGCATTTGAAAAGGCATTCAATGTAAAACTAAATAATAACAGCATATTTTTAGATGGTGTGATGTCAAGAAAGAAACAGGTCGTTCCTCCTTTGGAAAAATATTATATGCAATAAATTTTATGCTGTAAATATTATATTAATAAAAATTGATTAAAATAATAAAAAAGATTAAATTATAATAATTACAATATATTAATTGAATAAATATTCGTTTTTGTTTTTTCATTTCTACATTTTAATTTTTATTTATTTTATTTATTTTTATTTCTTTTATATTACATAATTTCTTAAAATGCCAATATTTTCGATTTCTGCCTCAACTATATCGCCACGGTTTAATTTTCCAACACCAGGGGGAGTTCCTGTTGAAATTATATCATCAGGATATAATGTCATAATGGAAGATATAAATTCTATCAGTTCTTCAACGGTAAATATCATATTTTTTGTATTAGATTTTTGTTTTATTTCATCATTTACCCTTAATTGAATATCTAAATTATGAGGGTCAACATCTTTAACTAATTTTGGACCTATTGGGCAGAATGTGTCAAATGATTTAGCCCTAGTCCATTGTCCGTCTTTTTCTTGAAGGTCTCTTGCCGTAACATCATTTAATATGGTATATCCCTTGATATAATTTGATGCATCTTCTTTTTTTACATTTTTACATTTTTTGCCAATCACTACTGCGAGCTCCGCCTCATAATCTACTCGATGGGATTGTGGGGGTATGACTATTTTATCGTTATTATATATTATGGAGGATGTTGGTTTTAAAAATATAACTGGTTCTTCTGGAATTTTCATATTAAGTTCTTTTGCATGGTCAATATAGTTTAAACCTACACAGATTATCTTTGTTGGATTTATATTCAATGTCATAGTATCAAATCCTTTTTTATTATTATCTATTATTTTAATGATGCAGTATATAAATGTAATATTAAATATAATATGCATGTATATTTATAAATTTATATCTCATCGATATATTTTCTAAATATTGGTATAAGTGCATCTGCCCGCTTTGGAGTATATCGCGGTGAAATTGCCAACACAATATAGTTGAAATTCCCATTATCCTTAAAATCCTTATAAGGTATTTTCTCAAACTTTACCTTTGGTTCAAGGGATATTATGCTGTTTGGGTTATTTACATCGTTCATTTTCTTCATTTGAATATATCCACTATTCAAATTATAATCCATAAAATATTCTTTTAAAAGGTCATTTCCACCTTTTGGATGGGTAATATAAGTTAATTTACTTATCCAACTATTAGCAATTGAAAATGCCAAATAATTTCCTTCACATATATATTTTGGATTAGGATTATCTCGTTCATTTAATGGTTTATGAAGGAGCTCCTCCATGATATATTTATAAGACAGGTCTCCCAATCCCAAGTCAGCATGGGCATCGATATGCACAACCTCAAATGGTAGGGTGAGCTCACCTCTGTATATGAGCTCCCTCCAAAAGTAAAATGCCTCATGATGTTTTTTGATAATTCTACCTTTAATTTTATTATCTGATGATAATCCACATCTATTTTCTAAAAAATCAATTACTTTCTCTTTTTTCCAAGGTATGTACTCCTTTTCATTTAATCGTTTATTGTCCTTTTTCCAAAACATTATTTTGTTTAAAAAGAAATCTAAATCTATATCTAATATTCTCATAGCTCCCATAAAATCCCAAAAAAATAATTATTTAATTTTATATTTATTTTTTTATTTTATTTTTATTATTTTCATTTAATTTATTTTATTATATATATGTTATTTTTATAAAATTTATAAAATTACGACTTTTCCATTCACTACATCTATTTTAACAAGAGTTTTTACATCATAACCTGTTTTCTCTTTTACCTCTTCCTTACCATTTCCTCTTTCAATTACGCAAACAATATCTTTTATATGGGCTCCTGCTTTTTCCAAGGCTTTGATTATTGCCACCATTGTTCCTCCTGTTGATATGACATCATCAACTATCAAAACTTTATCTCCTTTATTAACCCCATTTAAATACAATTCACCTTTACTATATCCAGTTTCCTGATGAACAGGAATTTCCCCTTCAAGTAAATACTTCCTTTTTCTCATGATAACATAAGGTATATCCGTATATAACGATATCGTGGTTGCAATAGGTATGCCCATAGCCTCAGCCGTAACTATTTTATCAATGTCCATATCTGAGATTTTTATAATTTTCGTGGCTACTTCCCTCAACAGTTGAGAATTCATTAAAGGGACTCCATCAGTTATTGGATGTATAAAATAATTATATTCCCCTCTTTTTACAATTGGGCATGATTTTAAGGTATCCTCCAATAAATTCACAGTATCACCAGTATAGTTTTTTATGTTGGTTATTTTTATTTTACATTTTTTTATACATATACTTGATATATATTAATTTAATCTTTAAATCTTTTTATTTTTTAATTATTTTTACTTAATTTGTTATTTATTTTTATTATTTTTATTAAATGTATTGTCGAGCTCAGATAACATTACCTCAACAGAATATGCTGCCCTTGTAATACCCATACTTCTCGGGTCAGCATCTGTTCCAACAACATAAAAATTATCCTTAACCTTTGGATAAACAAAGAATTGATTAACTGCACAGGATGCCTGCTCAGGAATAGCCTCTTGAAAGTGAATCATATCTGCTTTATTTAGATTTAAACCTAGTTTATTTTCTATAATATTTAAAACTTCCTCTTTTTTTGTATTGGTAAATGAAAATCCAAGCAAATGCTTTCCATTGGGTGCTAAGCTTTTATCGTAATTTGATGTGCATGTTGCCCAGCACGGATAGTCTATCCAAACCTCTGAACCCATATATGGAAATGGATTTTCTTCATGACCTATCCAAACAGTTAATGATTTTGTAAATTTTATATTTTTAAAATCCTTTTTATTTTTCTGAATTTCAGGTATTTGTGCAATATCTGGAAGATACCGAGAAGGAGCTGAATATATTACAATATCCGCATAATAGCTGTTTTTATCGGTTTCAACAATATAGCCATTTTTATGATTATTGTTATTGTTGCTATTATTATTGCTATTATCATTACTATTACTATTAGTTTCACTGCTCGTTTCAATAATTCTTTTTACCTCTTCATTTCTAATATCTGTTTTGGTTAGTGAGTATAATATGCAATTACAAATGGATTGAACTCCTCCGAGAGGATAACCCTGTGTCCAGTATCTGTTTTTATTTATAAATTTGTTGATATACTTCTTGGAGCCACTTTTTATAGATGATAAAAAACCCGCGTTTAATATATCCATGATTTTATTTCTGCTAAATTTTTTAAATAATACGGTTTTTAATGGATTTATTTTTAAATCTTTATATATAAAAGGTAATATATCATCTTCTGGTATATACCCTGCACCCGTGAATAATCTCCATAATGGTGTTTTTTTAGCATCTTCTCCGCTTAAAAAATAGCATATTGTGTTAAAAAAATCAATAGATGTTTTGCTTAAATTCATATCCTTAATTATATCATAAACGGAGGTTTCTTTTGAAAAACCGCTTGTCATTAGGTCTATTATTTTTGTAGTAATTAAAATTTTATCCTTATTTGGCACTACTGGTGTGGTTGTCCATTCCTGCATGGATACGGGAATATTGTATAATTTATCCGTTCTAATGTAGTAATCCCCATAAGGTCTAAAATTTGGAAGATATCTTGAATATTTTTTCAATAACCTTATCAACGGTCCATCGTTTAACATGGTGATGGCATGGATTCCAATATCAACAGTATAACCATCTATATATTCGCTTCTACATAATCCGCCAACTTTATCTTTTTCAAGGACTACTACATCATGACCCTTCTTTTCAAGTGCTAAGGCAGACAATAAACCCGATGTTCCCCCACCAACTACCACAATCTTCATAATTTCACCAAAATTAATAAGTATTTAAGTATTTATTTTATTACTAATATACATATAACTTGTTAATTAAATAAAAAAATATAAACAGTAATTTAGCAATAATAAATAAAAAATTATAAGTAAATGTAGTGGGATGATAATAATATATATTTAAATTTTATAAAAGTATGATTAGATATTAATCTTATCTTACAATATCAAATAATAATATTAATAATTATAATAATACTTATTATATAATCGATTATTTGATTATATTGTACAAAAAGTAAGAAGTAAGAATTAAATCAATAAATAAATAATATTGGTAATAATGTAATAAGTATAAATCAATTTAATTAAAATAATTTAAAACTATAAACTATCATAATAAAACATATACGGGTGATAATATGGAAAGCTATATCCAAAATCTGTTTGCTGAGAGAATTGGAGGAAAAAATTTTGGTAAAGAGGATGTAATATATAAGTTCGAGAAGATAAAAAGAGCAAAAAGGGAAGCTAAAAGTAGATTTCCAGATGTTGAACTAATAGACATGGGTGTAGGAGAACCAGATGAAATGGCAGACCCAGAGGTAATAGATGTATTATATAATGAGGCAAAAAAACACGAAAACAGGGGATATGCAGACAACGGTATTCAAGAATTAAAAGATGCTGCTGCTGAATATATGGAAAAGGTATATGGTGTTAAAGGTATCAACCCAGTAAATGAAGTAATACATTCAGTAGGTTCAAAACCTGCATTGGCATATATTACATCGGTTTTCATAAATCCAGGAGATATTACACTTATGACTGCACCAGGCTATCCAGTAACTGCAACACACACAAAATGGTATGGTGGGGAGGTTTATACGCTCCCATTATTGGAAGAAAATGGATTTTTACCAGATTTAGAAAGCATTCCTGAGGATGTAAAAAAGAGGGCAAAAATATTATACTTAAACTATCCAAACAACCCAACCGGAGCTCAGGCTACTGTGGAATTTTATAAGAAAGTTGTTGAATTTGCAAAGGAAAACAATATAATTGTTGTTCAGGATGCTGCTTATGGAGCTCTTACTTACAACAGCAAGCCATTATCGTTTTTATCGGTAGATGGTGCAAAGGATGTTGGTGTGGAAATTCACAGCTTCTCAAAGGCATTTAATATGACAGGTTGGAGATTGGCTTTTGTTGTTGGAAACGAGTTAATAGTGAAAGGTTTTGCAACAGTTAAAGATAACTTTGATAGTGGTCAGTTTATACCCATTCAAAAGGCAGGCATATACTGCTTAAAACATCCGGAGATTACTGAAAGAACAAGACAAAAATACGAAAGAAGATTGAAGAAAATGGTAAATATATTCAACGAATTAGGATTTGATGCTAAAATGCCCGGTGGAACATTTTATTTATACCTAAAAATACCAAAAGGAACAAAGAATGGTATTGTATTCAACAATGCTGAGGAGTTTTCACAATATTTAATAAAAGAAAAACTTATTTCAACTGTTCCATGGGATGATGCAGGAAGCTTTGTAAGGTTGGCTGCATGTTTCTCAGCATTTAAAGACGGAAAGGTATCAGAAGAGGAGGAAGACAGAGTATTAAATGAGGTAAAAAGGAGATTATCAGAAATTGAATTTGTATTTGAATAAAAAAAGAACTAAGTAATACATTATTTTATAATATTAGTGTCTAAAATGGTATATTATATATTATTATATAGTTATATTATAAAATATTATAAAATTATTTTTATTTAAATTTTTATTTAAATTTTTAATTTTTATTTTTAAAAGATTTTTAGGTGTTATTATGGATAATGATTATTTAATAGATAAAATATTAGAAATTGGGGAAAAAAATGGTTTTGAAGTGGATATTTTTTTATCAAAATCAGAAAGCACAAGTGCAGATTTGGATGGAGATAGCTTAGATAGTATTGAAGAAAATAAGGATTTTGGCATTGGAGTTAGGGTATTAAAGGATAATAAAATAGGCTTTGCATATTCATCCGATGAAAATGAGAAGGTGATATATAAAGCCATGGAAAACCTTGTTCTAGATAAATATACAGATTTTCCAGAGCTCGCAAAAAACTACCCAAATCCAAGTGGTATATTCTATAAAGATATACTAAATATGGACGAGCAGGAGCTCATAAGTGATTTAATTACTATGGAAGATATATTGAAAGAAAGTGATATTACTATTACAGGTGGTGGCATAGGCAAATCCTACGAATACAATAGGATAGTAAATTCAAAAGGATTGGATATTGGAGAGGAATTTACATACTATTCAGCATCAATTTCTGGGATAAAAGATGGTGAAACTGCCTATGACTATTTGACAAAAACTCACAGATTCAATGTCGAAGAAATGGCAAATAAGGTTAAAGAATTACTAACCTTACCACAAGGTATTA
The DNA here is from genome assembly GCF_000179575.2 of Methanothermococcus okinawensis IH1. NCBI lineage: Archaea > Methanobacteriati > Methanobacteriota > Methanococci > Methanococcales > Methanococcaceae > Methanothermococcus > Methanothermococcus okinawensis. The sequence continues at coordinate 1,255,787 of NC_015636.1, forward strand.
AAACAGAATATAAAGGAAATATTGTATTAAATACAAAAGCTTTAAACTCTCTTTTGGGATATACTCTTATACCTTCCTTCAATGCTGAGAATGTCCAAAGAAAAAGGTCTGTTCTTACTGGAAAAATTGGAGAAAAAATATTTGGAGATAATATCAATATCATCGATGACGGAACTTTAAATAATGCACTTTACTCTGCCAAGGTTGATGGTGAGGGAACACCCACAAAAAGAACAATTCTCGTTGAAGATGGAGTTTTAAAGAATTATTTGTATGATATAAAAAGGGCAAATATAGAAGAAGGAAAAGAATCTACGGGAAATGGAATGAGGGGATACAGCAGTTTGCCAAGTGTTTCAGCTTCAAATTTTATTATAGAACCCGTTGAAAAAATTGATGATTTTGATGAATATTTATGCATAAATAATTTAATCGGAGCTCATACTTCGAATCCTATCACAGGGGACTTTTCAGTAGAAATAAGAAACAGTTATATAGTGAAAAACGGCGAAAAGATACCAGTTAAAAAAGGTATGCTTTCTGGAAATATATTTGAAATTTTTAAAGATGCCATACCATTGGATAATGTTGAACAGCGTGGAAAGCTTATTTCACCACCATTGCTTATTAATGGAAAGATAATTGTATAGTTTATAGGTATAACTAAATAATAATAGTTAAATAATAGCTAAATAACCAAATGATTAACATATATGATTAATATAAATACTATAATTTTTATATAATTTTATATAAATTTTAAACATTCGGTGAATAGAATGGGAGTGCAATTCAATGATTTAATCCCTAAAAAAGAAATATCTTTAAAGGATTTAAAAAACAAAACCGTAGCAATAGATTCTATGAATATTTTATATCAATTTCTATCAAGTATAAGATTAAGGGATGGGAGTCCGCTTAGAAATTCAAAGGGGGAAATCACTTCAACATACAACGGCATATTCTATAAAAATATATATATGCTTGAAAATGATATTACACCTATATGGGTATTTGATGGAAAACCGCCAGAATTGAAACATAAAACAAGGGAAGAAAGAAAAAAGGTAAAAGAAAAAGCAATGGAAGAATACATCTCAGCAAAAGAAGAAGGAAATCTCGAAGATATGCAGAAATATGCAAAAAGAATTAACTATTTAGAGCCAAAAGTTGTGGAAAATTCAAAAAGACTTCTAAATTTAATGGGCATACCATTCATAAATGCACCATCAGAAGGAGAAGCTCAGTGCTCATATATGGCAAAAAAAGGAGATGTCTATGCAGTTGTAAGTCAGGATTACGATGCTTTATTATACGGAGCTCCGAGAACTGTTAGGAACATCACAGCATCAAACAAACCATTGGAGTTAATCGAACTTGATGAGGTTTTAGGAGCTCTGAATATAACACTTGATAATCTTATAGATATGGCTATATTAATAGGAACAGATTATAATATAGGCGGTGTTAAAGGCATAGGTCCAAAAAAGGCATTGGATATAGTAAAAAATAATAAAATGGGGGAATATATAAAAAACATTGAAAACTATGAAGTTATAAAAAATATATTTAAACATCCAAAAGTAACGGATGAATATAGTTTAAAATTAGGAGCTCCCAATATTGAAGAATTAAGAAAATTTTTAATTGATGAAAATAATTTTTCAGAAAATAGGATATTGCCATCCCTTAAAAAGTTGGAAAAAATAGTTAATAAGAAAAAAAGTCAAACCACTATTGAATCATGGTTTTAAATTTATTTAAGTGATAATATGATTAAGGTATATCGATTAGACGGAGTTTCGGGGATTATTATTTTATTGTTATTGATTATTTTATTAATAATACTGGCAATAATATTATCTCCCTTGTTTATTGGACTAATCCTATTAATATTGATTTATTTGGGTTATAAAAAATTTAAAAAATCTATAAACAGGTTTATCATGAAAATAAGAAAGAAAAAAATAAAAATAAAAAATGAATCAGAAAATGGGGAGGTAAAGATACATTTTGCTAAATCTATCTCAATAGAAGAAGAAAAAGATAATAACAGTAATAATACTACTAAAAATGTAAATGACAAAGACACTATTATAAATGTAAATAAGCCATTAATGGAAAAAGAGAAAGAAGGAATTAAAAAGATAAACGAAGAAACAGAAGAATTTATTAGATACTTGATAGAAAAAGGACTTAAATTTGAAAATAATTTATTGTATTATAACGATAAATTGGTTTATCCAGTTTATAAAAAATCCTATCCAATAAATGAGATTATTAGATTATACGATAAAGACAATAAACCTAAAACTGATGCAATAATTTTAGGATTAAAGGGAAAGCCCGATAAACCAAAATTCATATACATTATACCAACAGAACAGGCAAAGGAAAGGATGAGTATTGACGAGCTCAGGCAATATTTAATTAATAACTTGTAATATTATTATACTATTATTTATTATTTTATTTATTTTATTATTTATTATAACTTATTATTTTTATTATTATTTTTTTCATAATTTCTAAGTATTTCATAACATTTAGGTTCTTTATAATTCTTTATATTTTTTACATAGGGACAATCCTTAGGTAAAGCCTGTGCCATTATGGCTTCCATCATAGACAGGCATGTTTTTTCCTTTTTAAATCTGTCTTTATAAATTTTGCATAATTTTGTTTCTTTATCAAAATGTTTGCAGTATGTGATTACAGGGCTTTTATTTTCAGGGTCGATATATACATTTACTATACAACATCTTCCACATCTTTTGCAGAGCTCATCTTGGAAGAGCTCACCACTTATCTTAATTACCATATTTCTATCATATTTTAGTGTTTTATATTTTGAATGAAATATATCCATAATATGCCTCATATTCTTTATTTCTATAATTTTTATTTTTTTAATTTTTTATTATTTATCTAAATTCTTATTATTTTTTTAATTATTTATTTTATTTTTATTCTTATTGTTTAGCCATCTCGTTTAGGTAATTTTCCATCTCTTTATATATATTATAAATTCTTTCAGATTTTGGCAATGTATCGTATATTTTTTTTAAATAATTTCTTTCTTTTATTATTTCAAAGGTTCTATGAAAGTTTATATCATAAATCCACGCCATTTGTAGCAGTTTTAAATCATTTATTGTTTTTAATTTATCATATCCAATAATTTCCTTATTTTTTATAGCGTTATATATTTCATCAGATATGTATGGCTCATTTAGTAATCCAAGCCCTATTTTCTCGTTGTTTGATTTTTTCTCATAATAATCAATTACAACACGCCAAATATCAAGTTTATCTGCATCGCGGATTAATTTGGTGAATAATAAACTTTTAGCATCTAAATTGGAAGGTATTTTTACCTTATTATGATATTGAATTGCATTTATTATTATTTTAATATTGGATTTACCGAGCTCCTCCAAGATATTATTATTTAGAAGTATTTTTATACCTAATAATGCGTGGTCTTCGGATTTGGCATCTGAAAAGGTTTTGTATTTTGCATACTGCTCAAATCTTCCAATGTCATGGAACAATGCAATAGTTTTTGCCAAAAATATGTCGAGCTCATTTAAATTCAAACTATTGCCAATATCCACTATCTCTTTACAAACACGATAGGTGTGGTGTATTTTTAAATTTATGTTTTCTTGGTCTTTTGGATTTAAATTATAACTATTTACATAATCCTCAAACCAATTTACAAATACCGAATATTTTTGCATGATTTTCATTATTTCACTTTATATTTCTAAATTTTATTTTAATAATGTAATATTTTTAATATATTTACTTAACATTTTAAGTTATATAACTTTATTAATTATATAAAAATGAAAAATAAAAATAACTAAAATAAAACTAAAAACTAAAAATAATAGAATAAATATACTAAAATAAAAAAATAAAAGATAACTAAAAAATAAAAATTTATTGAAGTTTGACATAATATTTTAAATCATTATCTCCATTAGGAAATAATTCTGGATGAACCATTTTAGCGTAGTCTTCCATAGTTCCGATAGGGTCTTTTGCCTCCCATATATAGTAATCAGGTTTTGAAACATAGAATCTTCCAGTTTTATATGCTTTAAAGTTTTCAAAGCCTGAATTTGGATACCTATTTAGTAAATCCTGTTTTGTTTTTATATCCTTGCACTGTCTTAATATCACTACATCGGCATTTGAAGCCCTTTCCATAAATGTTTCAGTATCTATCTTTTCGGAGCCTGTTCCTGGCAAATCATTAAATGCATAATCTCCTCTAAAATTGTTTATTAATTTACTGTAATAATTCTGTGCCTCTGGAATATATGGGGTGCTTGTATCGCTGTATTTCCAGAAATTAACAACTTTTGGGTATTCTTTTGCATTTCTTGTAATTCTTACCAATTTATTTTTCTTTTTCCATGATGTTTGGAAATAATCATTTGCTTTGTCATATGCCGTTTTACCCCATAATGCAGCAGCATATTTTGTCCATTCTATTTTTCCCAGAAATGTGGGCCCATCATAGGCAAAAGCCCTTGAAACAGTAATTCCTAACTCGTTCAATTTAGTTTCCATTTCGTCATGCTGTGACCATGCTCCTAATACTACAATATCAGGGCTTGTGTTGATTACCACATCATACTTCATAGTAGATGATGTGCCAATATTTGCAACTTTGCCTTCATTGTATCTTTTTGAGAGCTCAGGTGAATATTTCAAGACTGAACTCGAAACTCCTTTTATACTATCATAACATGAGGAATCGTTTAATATATCTGCTGTTGAAACGATTGGACAGTAAAATATGGTATCAATGCTTTTTACAGGAACTCTTAGTATCTTTGCACCTTGTATATTTGGTGCTGTTGCATTTTCATTTACTAAAACAAATTTATGTCCTTTTGAATCCACTACATAACAGTATCCTTCATCCCAGTGAGGGTCCAATTGGAAGTTTTTAGCAAATATAACAGGTTCTCTATATTTATCGTAGTTTTTGAATAGATATACAACATCTGCAATATCAATGGAATTATCGCAGTTTAAATCTCCATCTTCGATAGGCACATTTCTATGCTTGAATAGATATACAACATCTGCAATATCTATGGAACCATCTCCATTTATATCGCCTATCTCTGTTCCCATTACTGATGGAACTAGTGATATTAATGTCAAAATAGTAAGTGTTAATATTCTTTTCATGATAACACCTTTTTTATTTATTAATAATTAGTATTATATTATTACTAAAATGATAATATTATAAAAATAGTATTTAAAATTTACTACTTATTTTTAAATAATTATTATCATATAAATATTATAAAAGAAAATTGTAATAATTATAAAATAAAATTTAATATAAAAAATATAAAAGATAAATAATAAAATATTACATAAAATACATAAGGAATAAGTATAATTATTTAATTTTAAATCTAATCAATATAAGCCCTATCATAAATCCAAATAGAGATACAAATGAATAATATGGAGCCATATAATTATCACTTGATGTTATGGTTTTATTTATAACATAATTTTTAACAGTCTTGACTTTATTTACTTTTAACACCACCTTTGTATTATTGAGTTTAATAATTTTTGTATAATTATTTACTTTTACTTGTGGTTTGGATGTGAATTCTATCTTTTTTTCAAAATTCCATTGGTAATATCCCATCTCAACATTATATTTTCCATTATTTTTTATAGCAGGATAATACACAACATTCCAATTAATATTGCATGATTTTGATACATTTATAGGAATAATTAGTTTTTTTGTTTCATTTGGTTTTAATGTTATATTGTACTGGGTTTTTAAAGGAGTATAATCCTTATAATCTAAAAAATTGATATATCCATTAACATTATGGGTAAGTGGATTTCTTAATGTCATATTTAAATAAACGGTTTTATTTTTATTATCGTCTGACAAGAAAGAATCTTTTGAAAAGGAATAATTCACCACATAATATTTTTTGAGTTCTATAATAGTCACTACTTCATCTGTTCCATTTAATGGGTCTTTAACAGTGCATTTTATTTTATATGTTGAATAATTCGAATACCTATGGATTGGATTTTCATCTGTTGAATTTTGCCCATCTCCAAAATTCCATATATATTTTAAATCATCGTTATCTTCATCATAACTCAGTGCATAAAAATGGACTTCATTGTTATTAAATATATTATAGGCCATTTTTAATTTTGGTGGATGATTTGTTTTTCTTTTTACAATATCTATTGTCAAATTTTTAACAGTTAGGTTTATCTTTGTATTATTGGCATATACCGATAGATTTTTAAGATATATTGTTGAAGAAATATTTTTATCCACCTTTGGGGATATTTTAAACTTTAAAATACTAAATGTTCCATTTGTTCCATTTATGAGGGAAATATTTAAATATAGATAATTATTGTTTAAAGTAATATTTGATGTGTTTATCGTATTATATATGTCAGAATATTCTGGAATTCCATAATCTGAAACATCAAATAAGGAATTATTTATAAAAATATATCCTGAAATATTTGTTAAATTTTTGTCAATATTAAATACTTTTAATTTAATTTCTTTTGAATGACCAAAAGTTATATTTGTTTTTTCATTATGTCCGGAATCTACATAGAATGCCAACCCTTTATACTCTGAGATATTTTCATGTTTTTCTTCCGTTTTTATTGTTATGTTCTTGATTTGCTCCCCATTTATCATTAAATCCACTGAAATATTATAGTTAGTATCATTAACATTAATGGGTATTTTTAAAAGATTAAATATGGTTTTATTTTCGTCCTTTTCATTTGGAATAATAAAAAATGAAATATTATTATTATGTTTTACATAGCTGAAATTATTACAAAATATATCTATTAGAGTAGGATTATTTTCTATTGTTATGTTCTTGAATGAAATGATACCTGAAATATTCTTTATAGGAGTTTTTGCCCCAGTTATAGATAAAACTGCATCGATATTTTTATTCAGTTCAAAATCTTTCAATGCAATGATTCCTAAAGTCTGGTTTAATGGATTTATTGTTATATTTGAGTTTTTTAAAGTTATATCATAATTTACACCATTTGCATCAGATACGGAAGTTTGAGTTAAATCCACTGAATCATTTCCATCCTTTAAAGCTTTAAATGATAGGGTTGCTATTGTGAAGTTTCCGTATGGGGGGTTATTAAACCATATTAAGCTTATTTTTCCCTTAGAAATATCCACTGTTTTTAGGCTAGCAGTATTGGATGTATTGCTTAATACAATATTTGTTAAATTTAAAAGATTAGTGTTATAATGTATTTTAGTTTCAAACCCAGCACATTTTTTATCAGAAGGAATATTTTTTACAACCAAATCTAAATTAATAGTATCTCCAACATTGGCTGATATATTATTTGGGGTTAACTCTACGGATACATTTTCACCAAATACACCAGATATAAGAATAAAAAAAGATAAAAATAATATTATTGCATATTTCATAGTATCATCCTTCTAAATATTAATCCAAATATAATTCCAGATAATATACTCCCGATAAAAATAGATATCAATAAATTATAATTTAGACTACTTTTTCCATCACTGTTTATTATAACGGTTATATTTGGCTTCTCCTCCGAAATATTTACCTCTTTTACAATAATTTCAGGCATACTTTGGTTTGTAATGATATTTATTTTATTAATTGTTGTTGATGAAGAGGATGAAACTGTATTTTCATTTAATTCTCCATTTAAATTAGTAGAACCTGTGTAATTTCCTGTTTTTTTAATATTTACTGTGGCTCCATAAAATTTGGTGTCGGGGTAGGGCACTTTACTACCTGATTTTCCACCATAATCAATGTAATATTGGTTATGACTATCGTATTTAATACCATATTCGGAGCTCACCTTACCACTAACATTTAAGTTCGTTTTTCCCTTTTTAATTGGGTTAAATACTATTGTTCCTAAGTTTATACTACTGTCGTATATAGGTTCATCAAACATTATGGATAAAAAAAAAGTTCCATTTTCGAAGTGATATTCCTTTATCTTAACATCCTTATATTTATCGCTCCAATTAAAACCTATGGGGCTTAAATAATCATTTGAATAATTTATGCAAATATCTACACCTTGACATCCTCCATCTTTTATTTTTGAGTCATCATAACCTGAGGGCATACCTAAACTTTCCTTTGGAGGTATATTTTCAACTGTAATATTAAACTTTACCAAATTTCCATCTGTTTCTATATTATCAGGAGTTAATTTTATAACTACATCATTTAATGCGAAATTTTCAGAAATTAACATCAAAAAAAGGAGAGGAATAATTAATAATTTATTCACTTTCATTTAACCACCAAGTATAGATTTTAAGAAATTTGTTAGGGCATTAATTAAGGATGATAAAAAATTTCTATTAGAGGAGGATTGAATATCATTTCCATTATTGCTATTATTGATTATTAATAAATTAATAGTTTTTTCATCAACAGGTATCTTTTCTCCATTTTTGTCAGAGGCTACTGCTTCAAATGTAAGCGATAAATTACCGCTTTTTAATGCTACTGCTTTTATAGTCATTAAATGAAAATCTGAATTTAAAGGCTTGTTAAAACTGATAAATTTAATAGATACTGATGAATTTTTTTTATCAATACTATAAAATTTTCCTGCTTCTTTTTTTATCTTTTCATTTCCTTTGACATTTATTATTTTAATGTAGTTTTCTTTTCCAAAGGGGGGTTTCATTGCACATTCAAAACCTGTTATATTATTAGCCATTGGATTGACATTTACATTAATGGTAAAATTATCTCCTTCATTGACTTTGCTTGGCATATCTACATTTAAATGGATATTGTTTGCCAATACAATAGGTGTGGATAATATACACATAATAATAAATAAAATTATTTTTTTCATATACCATCACCATTTCATTACTATAATTCATAATGTCCAACCATGTAATAAACATATTTTTATATAATATAAATTAAACCGTAATCTATATATAATATATCATTATTAAATTTTTCTTGTATATAACTAATAATTAATATAGATGTAATTAATAATACTACTTTAAAAACTTTTTGGGTGAATATGTATGTCGAAAAATATAAATACTCATCCTATGATAATACTAAGTGTATTATCTTTATTAATATGCATAACTCCATCATTTGCAGATGGAGATTACAACCACAGATTAGGCGATATAAATGGAGATGGTTCCATAGATATTGCAGATGTTGTATATCTATTCAAGCATAGAAATGTGCCTATTGAAGATGGAGATTTAAACTGCGATAATTCCATAGATATTGCAGATGTTGTATATCTATTCAAAAACTACGATAAATATAGAGAACCTATACATTACGCTAACGATATAAAAATTACATACTACGACAGTAATGGAAATGAAGTAAATCCATACAATGGCGATTCATACGCTTATAAAATAGTTGAAGATGCCACAGGGCAGAAATTCTTATTAAAAAATGCATCTCAATCTATACCTTCATGGGCAAATGGAAAATATGACAAAGTAATAAATGTTCCATTAAAAAATGTAGTTGTTATGAGCTCTACACATATAGCACTAATGGAACCATTAAATACTGATGGTTCAGTAATTGCTTCCGTTAAAGGAATTATGTGGGGCGGAAAATATAAATGGTATTTCAAAGACATTGAAGAAGGTCTTAAAAATGGTTCAATAATCGATGTTGGTTCATCATACAGTCCAAATTATGATGAAATAATAAACATATCTCCACAGGTTGTATTTGTATATCCTGGATACAGTGGTAATGGTATTATTGCAAAATGTAAAGACTTGAATATAACCTATGTGGCTGATGCAGAATATTTGGAAGATTCATATCTTGCAAGATGTGAATGGGTTAAGATGTTTGCCGCATTCTACAATAAAGAAGATGTAGCAAATAAATACTTTACAAAAGTTGAAAAAAAGGCTTTGAATGTTAGAAGATTAACAAGAGGTAAAGAACCTGTTTCAGTTGCATGGGGTTCAAAGTCATCATGGGGAACTTATGTACCTAAGGCTCAATCCTATGTGGCTAAGGCAATAATGGATGATTGTCACGGAAATTATATATTCAGTGATTATCCTGGAACAGGTAGTACTAATATAGATTATGAAACATTTGCAGAAAGAGCAAAAAGTGCTGATGTTTGGGTTGTGCCGTCATCAACAACTTGGTTATCTTCATTCAAAGATAATAACCCAGGATATGATACCTTTAAATCAGTTCAGAATGGTAGAATATTCTGTATAAGCGGAGATTATTGGCAGTTAGGACTTATGAATACTGATGAAGTATTAATGGATTTAGGAACAATCATACACCCAGATGCCTTTAAAGGAAGAACAACACATTATTTCCTTAGGTATTATCCAAATAACAATACAGCAGTTCCATACACTGCAAATTAATATTAAATAATTATTAATAAAATATTCTTTATTTCTTTTATTATTGATTTTTTATTATATGATATTATACCTGGTGATACCTTATGAAGTGGAAGTTTTTTACACTCTCAGTTTTGATGATTTCATTAATTGGGATGTGTTATGCAGAAAATGTATCCGTAGAGTTAATCCCAAATAATATATCAGCCAATGTTGGAGATACTATTAATTTAGATTTGATTGTAAAAAATGTGCCAGATAACTTAAAATGTGAAGGTTTTGAAACATATATTTATTATAATTCAAGTATGTTGAATATATCAAAGAACGATGTTGTTTTAAAAGATGTATCCGGAAGCATAAGCAAAGAAAATATAACTGTATCTAATGGAGAAATTTGGATTTCATTATGGTTTAGTAAAGATTTTTCAGGTAATTTTACCATAGCAGCCTTATCATTTAAGGCATTAAATGAGGGAACTGGAAATGTATCACTCCACAATACTGTTGTATCTGATGCAAATGGACAGCATATTGAGGATAATCCTAACATATCATTAGTTCTTAAAAACTCAAATATGGATATAATTATCAAACCCATAGCTGATATAATAACTCCTAAAATTGCAAATAGTGAGCTCGGAGAGAATATAACTATTCCTATAATTATATCACCAAAAGAAAATGAAACTATAAATGAAATTTGTGGAACTTTAAGTTATGATAAAACAATAGTGAATCCTGTTAATTTATCATCAAGTGATGGAATAGTTTCATTTAATATATCAAATGGATTCTTTAAAATAGAAAATATTAATAAATCATCAAATTTCACAATAAATGTCACTTATAATGTAATAAATGTAGGATCTACTGCAACTCAGTTAAGAGATGTTGCAATTAAAGATATTGAAAATTACAGTGTCGTTAAAAATTCTGATATTATAAATATTTACATCCCTGGACCGGATCTGGTAATTACTAATATCTCAATACCCTGCTTAAAATCATATCAAGACAATATAATACCAATCACTGTCAAAAATATTGGAGAAAGAAACATTTCAAATAATTTCACAGTTACATTATATATGGATGCTAATGAAATTGGTAAAAAGACAGTAAATGGATTAACTATTGGAAAAACAAAAACTACAAACTTTACATTTATGCCTTTGGATAATAAAAACTACACCCTAGTTGCAGTTGTTGATTCATCTGGAAAAATAAAAGAAACTAATGAAACCAATAATAAATATGTAAAAATTGTTGAAGCAGTTGAACAACCTATTTCACTAAACTTAGTTCCATCGACAAACTTAACAAAAACAGGCGAAACATTTACAGTAGATATTAAATTGAACAACATAACTGATAAAAGACCTGCTAAGGGCATAGATGGAGTTTTAACTTATGATTCAAAAGTATTAAACTGCACAAACTTTACATTCTCAATAAATGCATCAGAAAACCTTAAAAATATAACATTTAAAAATGGAAAGGTATTATTTAGTATAATGGATGGAAATATAACCAAACCAACTGTTATAGGTAGAGCAACCTTTAAAGCAATAAATGTAGGTAACTCAAACATAGGATTAGAAAATGTCGTTGTTTCAGATATAAATGGATACAAATTTAATAAGATATTTATATATCCAAAAACAATGACTGTTGAGGGTCCAGATGCGTATATTAAAAATATATCCGTTGAAAATCCATATTATTTAGAACCTGCAATAGTTAAAGTTGAAGTATCTAATAAAGGACATGCGGATTCAACAGAAACTTTTGATGTCCATTTATATGTGGATTCAAATGACTTAGGAACAAAAACAGTAAATAATTTATCAATTGGAAAAACAAAAACCATATCATTTAATTGGATACCACAAGATAAAAAGAACTATACAATTGTAGCTTTAATAAATCCAACAGTTGATGAGAATGTATCAAATAATAAATTAGTTAAAAAAGTGATGATAGTTGAACAACCTATTTCATTAAACTTAGTTCCATCGACAAACTTAACAAAAACAGGCGAAACATTTACAGTAGATATTAAATTGAACAACATAACTGATAAAAGACCTGCTAAGGGTATAGATGGAGTTTTAACTTATGATTCAAAAATATTGGAATGCACAAACGTTACATTCTCAATAAATGCATCAGAAAACCTTAAAAATATAACATTCGAAAATGGAAAGGTATTATTTAGCATAATGGATGGAAATATAACCAAACCAACTGTTATAGGTAAAGCAACCTTTAAAGCACTGGATGTTGGAAACTCAGAAATTGGATTATGTGGAGTTGCGGTATCGGATATAAACGGATACAAATTTAATAATGTAATTACTACTCCGAAAACTGTTGTAGTTCAAGGACCAAATATTAAAATTACAAGTATAGATGTTTCAAATCCATCATTATACAGAGCACCTACTACAATAAATATAACAATAACCAATAATGGTCATCAGGATATTATAAACAAGTCATTTGATGTTCATTTATATGTAGATTCAAATGATTTAGGAACAAAAACAGTAAATAATTTGTTAATTGGGGAAACAAAAACTTTATCATTTAATTGGACACCAACAGATATTAAAACATATACAGTTGTTGCAATAGCAGATAAATTCAATGCTGTTAAAGAAGAAAACGAAAGCGATAATAAGTTGGTTAAGAAGGTGAATGTTGTTGAAGAACCTGTTTGGCTAAAATTATACAACAGATCTGAATCTAATGGAACCATAACGGCATCTATTGATGTAGACTCCATAAATCCTAAAAGACCTTGCAGTGGTTATGACCTTGGCTTAACCTTAAAAAATGTTGAAATTTTAAATATAAGTGGAATTGGTACATGTTATTGGAATCTAACTAATGGCAGTTTATTTGTAAGTGGATACAACTTCTCAAAATCTGGAAAATTCAATATTGGAAATATAACATTTAAAGTTATTAATAAAAATGATACCTCTTACTTGATAATAAAACATGCAGTATTGTCAGATTGGAAGGGGTATAAATTTAAGAGAATATTCCTAAACAATACAATTACAACTAAAACAATAAATGAAGCATTAAAATCCATTAATATGGATTCTAAAGTATGGAATCTAACTGAATTAGATAAGATAGATATAATCTCTGAAAGCTTTAATATAACAGTAGTTCCAATAGAAAATGATACTCTTAGAATACCTATCTTAGAAAATATATCCATAAACCTTACTGAAGAAAATGTTGAGACTTTGGAAGAGGTTAAACAAAAAGCTACTGAATTTAACAATATTAAAATTGAAAATGAAAATGATATATATAAAATAATAAATAATACGGAAATCAAACCTATCGTAAATACAGGATTTAACATAACAAATATAACAAAGGAAACTAAAAAAGAAAACAATAAAGTGATATCTTCAATTAAATTTAATGTAACAAACACATCAACTAAGGGACTTTCGATAACAAGAATTCCAATAGGTCCTTTAAATGTTGAAGGTATAACTGTAAATAATGGAACAAAAAACATAACCTTAAAAGAAAATGATTATTCCAGTAAAATAGGATGGTATACAATACCAACTAAGGGGGTATTAGAAATAACCTTAGTTAAGGACCCTGAAGTAAATGTTATATTATCTGCCACACTTCCATCAATAACTACAACATATTACAGTGGAGGTGGTGGAAGCCACCATATGACGATAAAAACTTATTCAGATGTAGCACAAGATATTAAATCAGAAAAGATTAAAGAAATCGTTCATAACTACAAATTAATATTAGGTTCAGAAATTGACAATAACATGTCAGCAAAACATCTTAAAAACACATCAGAATTAATAAATAAACCATTGGAAATAAAAGAAGACTGTATATTAATAGGAGGTCCAGTAGCTAACCCATTGGTTAAAAAATTCCTCTGGACATTCCCAGTTAAAGTAACAAATGATTACCCAGGAGCTCATATGGGAGTCATCCAAAAACAGATAATAAACGGACATAATGTAATATTATTGGCAGGTTCAGATAGATACGGAACAAAAGCAGCAGTAGAATACTTTAAAACATTGGATGATATTCCATCAGAACCTATATTCGTAGAATGGAAAGATAACAAAGCAATTAAAATAAATAAACCTTAATTACTTTTTTATTTTTTATTTTTTTAATTTTCTGACAGTGTGATTACGGTATTCCTCTCTTTATTAGTTCTTTACTACACGATTTAACCACTTCATAAAATGATAAACCATATTTATGGCTTAAATATTCTATGCAATTTGAAACTATTGCTAAAAATCTAATAAACCCTATATTACTATTTTTAGATGTTAAATAGTTCCCTTCAATTTTTAAAACTGATTTATCCCTTTGATGCTTTTCTTCTATCATAGGTCTCTTGATATATTCCCCTATTATATTTTCTGCCTTCTTTTTATGGTCTATACATACCAAATACTTGGGTTCCTCCTGGTTTCGAAGCGAATCTGAAAGATTCGCTGACTTACAAAAACCCCTTGGGTTTTTGTTAAGTTTCATTAGCACTGCAACGATTTTAACCCTACCTACATTAGGGATATTAACCACTTTATGATATAGTTTAACTTCTGTTTCGTTAATTGTCCTTAATTTAAACTTATTTTCTTCCAAATCCTTCTTAAATAGTTTTTCTATTTGGACTTTCTTACCAAAATACTCAACTATGATGTTTTTCTTAATTTTCCCAATGTAACATAGACCCAATTTCTTAGACTCCTTCATAACATCCTTTGTAGTTATAAAAGCGTCTCCTATTACCGTCCTGATATCGGTGTTGGATAAGAACCCAAGAATATCTATAAATATATTTGTAGATTTTTTGTTTAAAGGTTTTGTTGTAGTATAAATTGAGTATATCCCTTTTTATTATGATAAATACAGCAATTTATTTGTTCTTGATATAATTTTCTATTGTTCTTCGATGTAATTATATCTAATAATACATCCATAAACCTTTTCACTCCATCTCCTTATGAATGTTGAATCAATTATTGCAGTGAATCTAAACCTTTTATCATTCAAGATATCGGGAAGGCTTGCTAATTGGTTATATACGCAAATCTCATTTTTTGATAGTTTTTGAATGTTTTTGATGATGGTAGTTCTGTGGATTTTTGAAATACTCTCTGAAAATGCTTTAATGGTCTTTATTGGGGTTAGCACTCTAACCTGTGCAAACCTGGATAACTCATCTGAACAGTTAAATCCTAAACTATTTATAGAATTAGTGAGTACATTATTAAGTGTTTCTAACCTGTTATCACTAAACTTTTTTATTTGAGTATGTTCCTTTTAACTATTTTTATTTTTCGATGTTAAGGTTGATATCGTTAAATCACACTATCAGTTAATTATAATTCTCAATGGATTCTATTTTTTATTATTTTTTATTTATTTTATAAACTATATATATTATTAAAACATATATTTTATAATCTCATTATTTAATAGATAGGAGGGAATATTATGCTGTTTTTAAAGGTTAAATATTTAGATTTGGATTTAGAAACTAATGCAATTATTATAAATGAGGAAGACTTAAAAGGAACTGCATATTACCCTCATGATAGGGTTTTAGTGGAAACCTCAGGAGGTTCTTTTATAGGAACATTATACTCAACAAAAACGATGGTATCTCCGGGAGAAGTGGGTTTTAGTAAGACTATCATGCCTATGCCTTTGAAAGAAGGGGAAGAGGTTAGAATAAGACACGCTCAAAAACCTTCATCTTTAAATTATATTAAGAAAAAAATGGAAGGTCAGACTTTAAAACCTCATGAGATACATACGATAGTGGATGAAATTGTATCTAAAAAGTTATCAAACATTGAATTAACTGCATTTGTAGTTTCCAACTATATAAATGGTATGGAAACAAATGAAATTGTCGAAATGACGAAGAGAATGGCTGATACAGGAGAAAAACTTGAATGGGAGAATAGCCCTATTGTGGATGTTCATAGTATTGGGGGTGTTCCTGGAAATAAATATGCACTCCTCACCATCCCAATAGTGGCATCTGCCGGTATAATCATTCCAAAAACCTCATCAAGAGCCATTACCTCAGCAGCTGGGACAGCTGATATTGTAGAAGTCCTTGCAAATGTAAATTTAAATGCAGAAGAGATAAAAAGAGTGGTAAAAGCTACAAACGGATGTTTAGTTTGGGGAGGAGCTGTTAATCTTGCACCAGCAGATGATATCATAATAAATGTGGAGAGACCACTTGCAATAGACCCTAAACCTCAATTGCTTGCAAGTGTTATGGCAAAGAAGATTGCAACAGGTATAAACTACACCGTAATTGATATCCCCATTGGACCTGGTGTAAAGATAAAAAATGAAAAAGAGGGAAACCAATTAGCAAGGAAATTTATAGAGCTCGGGGACTTACTTGGAATTCGTGTTGAATGTGTTTTGACATACGGTGGTCAGCCAATAGGTAGGGCAATAGGTCCTGCACTTGAAGCGAGGGAAGCTTTAATGGCATTAACAGATTTCAAATCAGCTCCAAACAGTTTAATTGAAAAATCCACTTCGCTTGCAGGGGTGTTATTAGAACTTGGAGGAGCAGCACAGCCCGGAAAAGGTAATAAATTGGCATGGGAAATTTTATCATCAGGAAAAGCATTGGAGAAATTTAATGAGATAATAACTGAACAGGGTGGAAAAGAAACAAAACCCGATGAAATTGAAGTGGGAAATTTCAGTGCAGATATAATTTCTCCTGATAATGGATATATAACATATATATCAAATAAGTTAATTACAAATGTGGCAAAAGAGGCAGGAGCTCCGAAGGATAAAAAGGCAGGAATTCTATTGCATGCAAAAGTAGGGGATAAGGTGGATAAAGGGGAAGTATTATATACCATTTATTCGAGCTCGGAAGAGAGGCTAAATGCCGCAGTTAATCTTGCAAGAAGAACCTATCCTGTGAAAGTCGAAGGCATGCTCCTTAAAAGAATTAGCAAATTTTAAATAATAACTTTTAAATTCTAAATAGTAAATTTCATCTGCTTTCCTTCCCCTATTAATTCTTTAAAATCCTTAGCAATAGGGCATATCTTATAATAATCCAATAAATAATTCTTTTTAGATGTTGTTAAAAGATATGGATTTATAAACAAAATTTTTCCATTCATCTTTAATGCAATATATGGCTGAGCTCCGAAAATTTCTGAAAAATTTATAAGTTTATCCACATCTTCCTTTGAAATATAAAATTTTTCTTTTGAGGTTATTTTACATTCTAATGCATAGATATTTCCTTTTTTTCCAACAATTAAATCGATACCATGACTTCCAGCACTTCTAACAACTGCAAATCCTTTATTTTCAAACATTTTTTTGAGCTCTCTTTCAAAATTAGAACCTTTTTTATATTTATATCCTTTCAAATAGACACCATATTAAATAAAATAGCATATTAAATAATAAAAATAGATATAATGCTAATAATATATCAATATCTTATAAATATTATTTAACAGCCTCAGCAATCTTCTTAAATTCATCTATACTTATTTTTTTATTTTTTTCCAATATGGAATTGTATTTTCTGTCAATTTCATCGATATTTAATTCTCCTTTTTCAACCTCTTCCAAACCTTTTGAAATTAGTTCCAATGCTTTCTGTTCTGCTTCAAGTTGGTGAAATCCCTCTCTTGGACCTCCTTTTCTAAATGCCCTACATCTTCTCTTATCCCATATAGGAAATCCCCTATCCTTACAAAATATTTTATTTTTTTCAAGATTTCTAACCATGTCTGCTATTTTATCTACAAGTTCATCTTCCCCTTCAATATATGCTCCAAAACATGTTTCTTTAACTTTTATATCATAATTCAATGAATTTAAATACCTGAATAGCTTTGAAGGAGAAGTATTGGCATCCTCTGCTAAAACAATTACCTTTGTTTTCATACTACCACCAATTACAATATAATTTTAAATTAAATATATTTTTAATTTTTTCAACATTATATCTAAAAATATAATCTCATATCCAATATAATATTTTTATTTTATATATATGTTAGTTATTACATTTTAGTTATATTTTACAATTTATAATTTTATTAATATTTTATTAATTTATATTTTTATTAATTTATATTATTCTACATCTTTTTTAAACCATCTGTAATAGTTTTTCTCAACATAAGCCCTTATATCATCTGGAATTAGCCCATTTACATAAGAATACACTGAAATTCCACCTGCTCCTACACCCTCCTTTACAGAACCTTTGCAGTATGATTTTAAACCTTCAATATGTGATTTATCGTAATTGAATTTTGAAGCGAATATAGGCACATTCTCATCTATTTGCTCAATAATTCCTTTTAAGTCTGCGTTTTTATCATTTAAAACAAATTCTGTTGTTCCTATTGATATCAACCCTGATTTTAATATATTTTCTTTTGTATGGTTTTTATTTATTTCCTTTATAACAGAAAGCACAGAAGCCATTTGAGTTCCACCTGCCAATATTACGGGTTTTCCTTTTTTAACTGATGAGACCGCCATACCTGCAACAACAGGCATCATTTTATCGCCTACTGCATTTAAAATATCAAATACATCCTTTGATTTTGCATATTTTAAACCATTTTCAACGACATTTAATTTTAACTCCTTTGGATTTTTAACAGAGCCTGAGCTCATCCTGTTTTTTGCATCATATCCTAATCCCATTAACACACCCAATGCCGTGGTTGTCCCACCTGGAACACTTTCTCCAATTATTAAAGCATCGGATGTTAAATTTTTTCCAATTATTTCCCCCATTTTAAATAATTCCTTTGAATTGTTCATAGCTCTGCCTTTGTAAATATCCCCCGTTGGTTTTTCATCCACGGAGATATATGGTATTTTTGGTTTTATAGCACTTCCTGCATCCACCGTTAAAACTGGAATATTTTTTAAATCTACATTTGCCCTTGTAATGGTAGCTGGGCTTGGACATCCTGTGGCATCTATTGGTGGTGTTGGTATGGATAAGCTCTTACCCATTATTACGAGCTCCATGTCTGCTGCTGGAGTATATTCAATTACCTTTTTATTTACCCCAGATATTGGAATATATTTTGTGGTTTCTATTGATGAAATTACACAGGAAAATTGGACTTTTTTATTTTTTATTTTATCTAAAAATCCATTATTGTCATTTATAGATATTATTGACATAACACCACCTTATAGGCTTATAGGCAAATATAATATTTAGCAGGTAATTTCCATTTCACCTTCATTTAATCCATTGTAATTTAAACCTTTTATGGTAGATTCTCTAACTATCTCTTTATTTCTTTTCAATACTTCCAATTTCATATTTAATTTAATTACATCCTTTGTTATTTTAATTACAGCTTCAAATTTAATTAAATTTTTTAATAAATCGTATTTATCAACTTTGAATATCTTTGAAGCATCCAATATCTCCATCCCTACAATACCTTTGTTATCAAAATCCAATAAAACATCATCTAAATCAATAGTCATTTTTGATTTTGCACCTTTTTTATATACAAATAAGTCATCATTTTCAAAATCATAATCAACACTAATAGTCATTATTTCTCCCTCCGTTTCCTATTTTGTGGATATATTGTGATTAAATTAATGGACAAAGGTTCTACTGATTTTATACTAATAACTACTACAATATCATACTCTTCGCTGTTCTCATAATACACTTTAAATTTTCCATCCTTTTGTTTTAGTATTCCCACGGGTTTATTTTCAGTTATGATTTTAAGTATTTCTTCTTCATCAGGTAAATCCTCTTCCTAAGTTCCAATCTAATTTCATAGTGTTTAGTTTTATTAAAATTCTCCTTTTGTATTAATTATATTTATAAATTAATATCCTCATCCTCATCTAAGTATAACCTATACTGTTCTATATCATCGCCCAATTTATTTACAATAGCCCTAGCAACTCTTCCCGGGTCTCTTGATTTTGTAATGCCTCGTCCAACAACCAATATATCATACTTATTTTTTAATTCATCGATATTATCTATTGAAACGCCCCCTGCAACTCCCAATATTAATTTTTTGTCTTTTTCATTATCTGTATCTAAATATAACCTATCCTTATTAAATGTTTCCTCATCAATACCCCTATGCACCATTAAAACATCAGGTTTTAATTCTAAGGAATTGTATAATTTCAATGGGTTTTCTATATTTATGGTATCCAAATAACTCATTATTCCACATTTTTCACATTCATGAATACCTTTTAAAATCGTAGCCTTTGGAGCAACACCGCTTAAAACTACTGCATTTGCCGTGCATTCAAAAGCCATTCTAACCTCTACTCTACCCGTATCAATTGTCTTTAAATCTGCCACGATATACCCATCGTAGAGTTCCCTTATATGTTCTATAATTTCTATACCGTATTTTTTAATAAGTGGTGTTCCTGCTTCTATTATTATTCTATCGGTTTTTGGAAGGGATTCGATTATAAATTCCATATTTTCAACTGTGGGAACATCGAGGGCAACCTGTAAATAGGGTGGTCTTTCCAACCTAACATCTCTAAAACCTACCAATGGATGCAATGCCCTATATTTTTCTTTTTTTATTTTTTCTTTTGATGGGTATTCATTCAGAGCTCTGGTAATAGCAAGTTTTGTTGCACCGTAGTAATAATGGAACAGCTTTCTTTTATTCAATGTAGTGTAGGGGACATCTGGAACTGAAACAGTAATTACTATTTTTAAATCTTCATCGAGGTCTAAATCTGCAATGGCTTTTGCTGCACCATATTGTATCACTCCATGTAGGAGCTCAGCTTGTATTTCATTGTCAATGTTATGTCTTGGAACAACAATGGATAACGGTTTTACAATTAAATTATCTCTTAAATTGGCAAATATTGGGGATGGTGTTCTGGTTAATGCGTTTGAGAAAGCAATATCTATTTCGTTTCCTTTACCAATTATAACATTAACTACTGCTTTTAAATCTTTTCCAAGAATGGCTTCACCGAATTTTATCATAATATCATCGATAAATTTTATTTTATTATTTTATATTAATTACTTTAATTATTACTATTTTTAATTATTTTAATTATTTAATTTATTGCAGTAAATAAAAAAATGAAAAATTAAATAAAAACTAAAAAAATAATTATCTAAAAAATAATTATATTTTTATTAATATTTTACTTAAATATAACTATAACTATAAAACATATAAATGTGTCAATTTAAATTAATTAAAAAGTAGAATAAAATTAATTAATAAGATTAATAAAATAATAAAAAAGATTTAAAGGTTAATAATAATATAGTTTTACTGTGATGAGCTCATACCACCATTTGTAGATATGCTAACACTTGCATTGGCATTTGCGTTTGTAAAGTTATTATCACTATTTGCATTTGAGTTAGTTTTTGCATGAGCTTTTACATGGACAGATGCCTTACCATTTGCATGAGCTCCTGAACTGGAATTGGTTTCAGTATTGAGTGTCATATTAGTTTTTAGTTTAGCATGACCATGGCCATTAGCATGCAATTTTAATTTAACCAATGCCATCTGCTCTCCTTCTAACTGTAAAACTGTCTTATATGCTTCTTTATATTTATTTTGACTCATTAACTCATTAGCTTCGTTTAATTTTACTTCTAATTCGGTAGTATCTATTCCTCTTCTCTTTAACATCTTGATTTTCATATCCATATGTCTTATTCTATTCTGTATTATCATTTTTAATTTATTTTCTGGGATGCTATTTACCGATACATTAAATCCTTTATGCGTCAATCTAGCTATTACTTTTGAATTATTGCATGGACATGCCGGATTTTCAATTACTTCTACCTTATTAATTTTTAAATGTAATTTTGTAGGTTCTACTGATAAGTTTGTGCCATTTGATAATATTACCAAACAATGATTATATTTTACTTTTGTTGCTGTTTCATTTAATGATGCTTCATCTAATCCATGGACAACGCATATTGTTGTATTACCGTATGTATTGGCAAATTTACTTTGGAATTTCAATGTAATATTTGCATTTGTATCATATCTTGTTTTGCCACCTATTCTTTCAACTGATATGCCATCATTATTCAATGCCTCAACATAGTCATCAACAACTGCTGAACTTCCACCGATGATTATTACTTTGTCTGGGTTAAGTGATTTTATATTTTCAACTATACTTTCGTTGTATATTCCCCATGCTGTGGTAACCACTGTTGCGTTTAATACATTTGCAATTTCTAAAGCTGCGGTCTGGTCTGCACAATTATCACTTACAAGTATAACATCTTTTGAAGAGACTGAAAATGCAGACACTGCGGATGCCGATAATGCTATAAGTGTTAATAGCACCATTAATTTTTTTAACATATACTCACCTCCATATTAATATTAAAGAGTTTTTATTAGTTATATGTCCATCAGTTAAATAAATCATTAATTATATAAAAGGATTAGTAAAGTGTTTTTTATATATTATTATTCTATGCAGTTCATGCTATCACCTAATTTCTTTTTCCAGTTATATATTTATGATTTATAAAAGTTATATATATTATTTATAGAACATTTTTAGACAGTTTTATTTAAAAAATAAAATAATGTAGAAAATAAAAAAACTAAATCAAATAATATTAAAAATTATAAATTTTAATTAAATATTAGGACATTACAAAATTCTAAAAATACCAATACTCGATAATAATAGTAATAATAATAAGTAATAATAGTTTAAATTAATTATAAACAATATAATGTATAATGAAGATATTATAATAAATAATATTATATTAATCCTTGCTCAATAATTCCTTTACAAATTCCTTCTTTTTGATGGCTTCATCACATGCCTTTTTAACCTTTTCCTTCATAATTTCAAATTCTTCTTCATTAGGTTTCATCTTACCTACTACTTTTTTAACTGGGGTGTATGCAGCTTCCCTAAATTCTGGAATTAATGGTATTTTTTTATCATTATCGATTAAATAACTAATGTTTCCTTCTTTCACCTCTCCAACTATTTTTGCACCAGTTTTTTTCATGATTTCATCTGCATATTCTTTTGGAGCTATTATCAATAAACTATCAACTGAAACACCTAATGGGTCAATATCCAATTTATTAAGCATATCCAAAACCTTAGGATTTATCAAATCGTATATTTTATCTTTATAAAATTCCAGTGAAACATTTGCAGTTTTTGAAATTTCGTAGGCATCCCCTCTAAGCCCCCCGTTTGTTACATCGGTCATTACATGGATATATTTTAATAAATCATATTTTATGAGATTTTTGCATGCCTTTAAAAAATCCACATTGAGTGTTTCATAAATTACATCAAACATGCCATAATACAAAGCCGTTGTGGATATTGTTCCTCCACCGCTTCCTTCGGTCATTAAAATTACATCTCCAATTTCTGCCCTTTTTCTTGCCGTAGGTTTGTTATCTTTAATTACACCTATTGCCCCTACGGAGCTCACCATTCTATCCCCCAATACCATATCCCCTCCAACTCTTAATGTGCTTCCTGAAACCAAAGGAACGCCTATTGCCTCAGATACTGCACAAATACCACCCGTAAAATCAAATATCTTGGATACATCCCCGTCATCTGCCAAATGGATATCGCTTATAAGTGCAACAGGGTCTGCACCCATCACAAAAACATCCCTAAGACATGCTCTACAAACATGAAAACCTGCTAAAAAAGGAAAATCGCTTAATCTTGAATGAGTTCCATCAACTGCAACGACTATATAATCTGCCTTTGATTTTACAACCCCTGCATCATCCTGCTCCCTGCTATCAACTTCTGTTTTTTGATTTGTGCTTTCAATTATCCTTGCTATCTGCCTATGAATATAAAAATCCCCCTTTCCTCTACTGCCTCCTCCCATTTCTCCCATTTTTACCCCCGATTTTTTATAATCCAATAGGTATTTTAATTTTTTATCATCTATTTTTTTATAGGACTGTGTGGTTTTTACCTCTTTAATGACTGCCTCAACAAATTCCTTTGCTATATCTTCATCTATTTTTTTTATTTCCATAATTCTTTTGAATCCATCTTCTATTATTTTATTTTCAGGGATTTTTTTCTCCAAACATCTTTTTACATATCCTTCAATATCCATCTTTTTTCACCACAAATATATGCTATTTGTAAAATATAATAATAATCATAATAATAAGTAATAATACATAAAAATAAAATTAATAAAATTTGAAAATTTAAAAAATAAATTATAATATATAAATATATTATATTATAGTAAATAAATAACTGTAAATAACTGATATAATGGGTAATTAGATATTACAAGAAGGTAGAGGGATTTTATAAGTAATTACTATATTTATTCACTTAATTTTAAAATTGCCTCGGCTATATCTCCTTTGCATTCTTCCAGTGCTTTTTTGGCTTCTTCTTTTGAAACATTACACTGGTCCATTACCATTTCAATATCCTCCTCTGTGATGTCTAACTTAACTTCTTCATCTTTTATTTCTGACTTTTCGGTTTCTTTCTTAACCTTTTTTGCCTTTCCTGTTATGGAGTAGGTTTTGTTTCCCATCATATCCATTACTTGAACTTTTGGTTTCTCAAACACGAGTATTTTATCGTCTAACTCGATTGTTACCTTAATGGCTTTTAAATCCTCAGCGTCCATTCCAAAATCTTTCATCATCTTTTGCATTTGTTTTAACATTCTTGGATTCATTCTTCCAGGAAACATATATTTCACCTTTTTTTATTTATATTTAGTTATACTTTTATATTTTTTAATTATTATATATTTATACTTAGATTTATATATTTTATATTAATTTTATATTTTTATAATTCATAAATAAATTTATATGGGATAAATATTTTATTTTTTATAAATATTGAGAATTATATTATTTAAATGGTAGGGATTATTATGATAAACATTAACGACAAAACTTTGATAAAAAAAGCAATAGAATCTATCAAAAAATTATCGGATAAAATAAACCACGACATACATATAATGCATGTCTGCGGTTCTCATGAACATACCATATGTAAATATGGGATAAGGGATGTTCTTCCTGAAAATATTACCGTTATACCAGGTCCTGGATGTCCAGTATGTGTGACCACTCAAAAAGAGATAGATACTGCAATTTATTTAGCTGAAAATGGATATACAATAGCTACATTGGGAGATATGTATAGGGTTCCGGGAAGTGAAAAATCATTGATGCAACTTCAATCAGAAGGGGCTGATGTAAGGATTGTATATGGTATAGGAGATGCAGTAAAAATTGCAAAAGAGCAGGAAAAGAACAATAAAGGAAAAGTTGTATTTGTGGCAATAGGCTTTGAAACAACAGCACCAACAACAGCCGCAGAGCTCCTACATCTTAACAATAAATTAGGCAAAAATGATAAAAATGACTCAAACTTTTATATATTAAACTGCCATAGGCAAACACCACCTGTAATGGATTTTTTGCTTAGCAGTGGAAAAACAAATATAGATGGATTTATATGCCCAGGGCATGTTTCAACAATTACAGGTTTAAAACCATATTATGAACCTTGTAAAAAATACGGAGCTCCGATGGTTGTAGCGGGATTTGAACCTATCGATGTTTTGGTATCCATTGCCATGATTTTAAAACAGATAGTGAATAACACTCCAAAGGTCGAAAATGAATATAAAAGAGGAGTAAGGGATGAAGGTAATATTGTAGCTCAAAAAATGATAAACGAAGTATTCGAACCTGCTGATGTTGCTTGGAGAGGATTTCCAGTTATAAAAGATGGTGGTTTAAAACTTAGAGAAAAATATACAAAGTTTGACATATTTAACCATGAAGATATCCCAGAAATAAAGGAAAAAATAATTAAAGGTTGTATTTGTAGTGAAATATTAAGGGGTGAAAAATTGCCAACTGATTGTAAATTATTTGGAAACCCTTGTAATCCATTAAATCCTATTGGAAGTTGTATGGTTTCTGAGGAGGGAACTTGCAGAATATTTTACAAATACAAAAATTATAAATTATAAATTGCAAATATTACAAGTTTTAAATATCATTTATTTATATTTATTTAGATATTCATTTTTATTAATATATATTTTTATTGTTCTCTATCGGTTTTTATTATTATATTATTTTGTGATACAATGACATTGGGTTTAACGGAATGGGAAGCTAAGGAGAGATTGGAAAAATACGGATACAATGAGTTAAAAGCTAAAAAAAGAATAACATGGCTTAATATTTTAATCCGGCAGTTTGTAAGTAATTTCTTAGTGTGGGTGCTTATTGTAGCGATGGCCATATCTGTTATTATTGGAGAGATAATTAATTTCTGGATGATTTTATTTGTAATTATTTTTGTTATCATTATGGGTTTTATTCAAGAGTACAAGGCAGAAAAAGCCATGGAATCTTTAAAAAAATTTGTTCAGTACAAAACTCATGTTATAAGGGAGGGGAGATTAAAAAAAATATATAGCAGGGAAGTTGTTCCAGGAGATGTTCTTGTTTTAGAAATGGGGGATAAAATCCCTGCTGATGCAAAAATTATAGATACTATCGGGGAGTTTAAGGTTGATGAATCAGTATTAACTGGGGAGAGTAAAGCGATAAAAAAATCCAAGGAGGATTTAATTTTTGCTGGGACTCAGATAGTGCGGGGAAAATGCAATGCATATGTAATATATACTGGAATGATGACAGAATTGGGAAAAATCGCAGGAATGATTGAAAAAGAAGAGGAAAAAACACCACTTCAAATAAAAATACACAATTTGGGAAGAAGATTGGCATTAATTGCATTATTATCTAGCACAGTAGTATTTGGATTTGGTATTTTTATGGGGGCTCCCATTACTGAGATGTTAATGGTTGCACTTGCTCTTGCCGTGGCTACTGTTCCCGAGGGGCTTCCACTTACTTTAACACTTACTTTATCGGCAGGTATGCATAATATGGCAAAGCATAATGCAGTTGTAAGAAAGATGCTTGCGGTGGAAACCCTTGGTTCAACTACTGTGATTTGCACTGATAAAACAGGCACCTTAACAAAAAATGAAATGACTGTGGAAAAGATTTTCATCTACGATAAAATCTATGAGATAACAGCTAAAAAGGGCTATGAACCTAAGGGAGAATTTATTATAGGAAATAAAAATATTGAAGTAAATGCCCATAAAAATTTAGTTTTACTGTTAAAGGCTGTTTCCTTGTGCAACAATGCAGTAATTAGAAAGACAGATGGTATGTGGGAAACCATTGGAGACCCAACAGAAGTGGCATTAATCGTTGCTGGTGCAAAGGCTGATTTATGGAAAAAGGATTTAGAAAAAAGATACCCAAGAATAAAAGAAATAGCATTTAGTTCTGAACGAAAATTGATGACAACAGTTCATAAAGAAGATAATGGGTTAATTGTGTTTTCAAAAGGGGCTCCTGAGGCTATATTAAGAAAATGTAAATTTATCAAAAAAGATAATGAAATAAGGGAAATTAATACTGATGAAATAGAAAAAATAATTAGGATGAATAAGGAGCTGGCGAGCTCATCCTATCGTGTTCTTGGTGTGGCATATAAAAAAATTTGTGGAGATTACAGCCATAACAATTTAAAGAAAGAATCAATTGAAGATGATTTAATTTTTTTAGGGTTAGTTGGTATGACTGACCCGCCAAGAGAGGGGGTAAAAGAGGCAATAAAAACCTGTAAAAAAGCAGGTATAAGGGTAATAATGATAACAGGAGATAACGAAGAAACTGCAAAGGCAGTAGGTAAAAAAATTGGGTTGATAGATGATAATAATGACTACAATATCAATAAAACATCCAAAAAAATCATGACTGGGAACGAACTGGATATATTGGATGAAAAAGAATTTGAATCTGTTGTTGATGTTGTGGAGATATACGCAAGAGTTATGCCTGAACAGAAATTAAAGATTGTTAAAACCCTAAAAAGAAAAGGCCATATTGTAGCTATGACCGGCGATGGTGTTAATGATGCCCCAGCTTTAAAAATGGCAGATATCGGCATAGCCATGGGTATAAAAGGAACAGATGTTGCAAAAGAATCCAGTGATATGATTCTCCAAGATGATAATTTTGCCACAATAGTGGAAGCAGTTAAAAGTGGTCGAAATATATACGAAAATATAGAAAAATTCACATGTTATTTAATATCCCACAATTTTATGCAGATTATTCTTATAGCCATTGGAATATTTATATTTGGATTTAATTATCTGCCGTTATTACCATTACATATTTTATTTATAAATGCAGTTGGTGAAGAGCTCCCTTCCATATCATTAGGTATGGACCCTGTAAGAAAGGATGTCATGAACAAACCACCGAGAAAAATCGGGCAAGAGATATTGACTAAAAGAAACTTTTTTTTAGTAATCAAATTAGCCAGTTTTATGGCTTTTGTAACATTTATAGTGTTTATTATATCCAATCCAATAGTAAATATAGAATACGCAAGAACCATGGTTTTTACAACAATGGTGGGGATGGTAATAGTCAATACATTTAATTTTAGGTCATTGGATGAATCAGTATTTAAAATCGGAGCTCCGATGAACAAGATATTGATTTTAGCAGTAGTTTTTATATCCATAATAACATTGGTTATTTTATACACCCCATATTTGAGGGGCATTTTTGAATTTACTACACTGGGATTAAAAGATTTGACAATATGTTTGGTTGCATCTTTTTCCACATTTATCTATATGGAAATTGTAAAACTACTAAATAATAAAAAAACACCAAAAAATAAACAATAGGTAAAATATTAAATAATAATAATTTAAATAATAAATTTATATTGCAATATTAATGCAAATGTGCTATCTTAGAGCCGAGCTCATACATCTCGCATGAATTATTTTTATCTTCATCTATTATATCAATATCAGATAGTGTTTTTAAACCCTGCTTTTCAGCGGTTTTTTCTATACCCAATGGTTTATCCGTATTTATTTCAATTATATATGCATCCAATTCTGGTATTTTGGATAGATAACATGCCACTGCCCTGTGGTGTCCATCAATCAATATATAATTATCCCCTTTTTTTGTTTTAATAACTATTATAGGTTCTGCTAAACCCCTTTTTAACTCATAAAGTCTCCCAAACAATTCATCTTCATATACCTTTGATTGAGTAGGTTTGATTTTCTCAACAGGCACTACTCCTTTTTTTAATTTAAGGTCATATCCCAAATTTTTATAGGTTTCTATTATCTTATTCAATTTTTTTGGTGTAGTTTTTTCTATTTGGGACCTTATTACATCGGTATTTGTGATTATGCCCAATATATTATTATCATCATCTACAACAGGAAGTTTTGAAAATCCCGTTCTAAACATAATTCTTCCAACATCCCTAACATTTGCATCAGGTTTAGTAACAATCATATTTTCTCTTTTAGTCATAAGGTTTTTTATTTTTTCATTTTCATCTTTACCAATTAAATCATGGACTGAAACAATGCCAATTAATTTACCATTTAGCACCACAGGAAATGTATCATGGGATGTTTTTTTAATGAGCTCTATCACATCCTTTACTTTATCCTCAGGATTGACATAATCCACATTCTTAGTCATATATTCCTCTACCTTCACCATATAGATAACCTTTTTTACTTTAAAATTAATAAAATAATATAAAAAATTAAGTATAAATATCATTTTTTTATCTATTTCTTTACTTTTTTATATAATATCTCCCCAGTATTTTTATTTCTGATTTCTAAAATCCTGTGAAATGGGATATGCCTTATTTGGTTATTGACCTTATATACTATAAATGAGTCTTCTATGGATATTTTGTCCATTGTAATAGTTTTATTAAGAACAGACTGACCTTCATATTCTTTCTTTTCGCTATTGCTAACCCTATGTAAATAAACTATTTCATAATCCTTTGGGTCATAGCTTGGATGCCAAATTATTTTATTAATTAGTTCTTTGAGCATGATATCATATATAATCGTTATTTATTGATTGATAATATTATTTAATTTATGTTTATTATCTAATTATCTTATTATTTTATTTTTATTGTTCAGCTTTGGGTTTTTCTCCACCACTACTTTCTTCGATGCCCATGGCTTCAAGTATTTTGGTTTGGATTGCCTCTTCAACTAATTTTTTAAGGGAATCTTTATCTGAAACTGATTCAAAAATTCCTAAATCTATGCTGGCCGCAGCAGAATTTTGGTGTCCTCCCCCTCCAAAAGCCCTTTTCATTATGTCCCCTACATCAATCCTTAAATCCTTTGTTCTTGCACTTATATGTATTTTATTTTCAGAGATTCCAAAAACATAAGTCGTTGTAATTCCCTCCATTTTAAGTAGGAAATCAGCAGCTTTTGGTAGAGCATCCCTGTTTTTTATCATTCCAACATAGGATAAAGCTATACTACTTCTGATTATCTTTCTGTTAATAATTGCCTTAGCCAATACATCCATAGTTTCAGTATCCATTTCAGGATTTTCTATCATTTCCAGTGTTTTTGGGTCCATCAAATCCTGCAAATATCCCGCAGCTTCAAAATCTTTTTTAGAGGTCTTTCTTTTAAAATAGTTTGTATCTGTGCATATGGCATAATAAAGGGCAGTGGCTAAATCCTGTTTTGGTGTCATGTTTAACTGTATTATATACTCTGTCAAAATAGTTGCCGCAGCTCCTATATCTGGTCTAATGTCCATATAGTTAGCAGTTAAATCCCCATTATCATGATGGTCAATAATAATATCAATTTTATAATGGTTCGTATCTATCGGCAATACCTTTGAGGATGAAGCATCCACTACTGCAATACCTGCGTAATTCTCCAAATTAATATCCTCTATATGGGTTAATTTCACACCCAATAAATTAATCATAGCCTTATTTTCATCAAAACCTATTTTTCCACCATAGGTTATATCAGAATCTACGCCCCACTTTTCCATTATTCTTTTTAAAGCCATTGCACTAGCTATTGAATCAGGGTCTGGATTATTATGCATAACTATTAAAAAAGGAACTTTATTATCCCCATTACCATTTTCGCTGTTTTCAGCTGTTTTTGGATTTTCGGAAATATTATTGTGATGCCTTATTTTAACATTCATAACTACTTCTTCTAAATCCATTAATTTTCTTCTTAGCTTAGATTTTTCAATTTCATGTATGACTTCCTTAGCCGCACATTCTATTGGATAAATTATTTTATTTACTTTAATGCCCGAATATAACTCAGGATATTTTACAATTCCTCTAACTATCAAATATCCTTTTGGATTTAGTTCAGACACCAATTCTGCTATTTTTTTATTTATTTCATATTCATTAGTTAGTACCAATATAGTATCTGCATCTTTAATAAATGCCCTTTCGAGCGTTTCTTTTTCAGATGCATCTCCTATAACATAGGTAAAATCAACTTTTTCAAGAGAGTCAAATACCGAAGCATTTTTATCAATTACAACGACTTTATCCATGGTTTTGGCATAATTTACAACCTTACGACCAAAAGAGCCATAACCTATAATTAATATCATAATATGCCTCCAAAGAATAGAGAAATTTAAGTTAAAATTACTATTGATATATACTATTGATATATTAAACTTAAATTTTTATTTATTATTTATTTGCAGATATTGTTTATATTATTTACGATTTTTTAACTTATTCCGCAAGAAGTCCCCTTCCGTAAGGGAGGGGATGAATCCTCAAAATCCCTTCGGGATTTGTACGGTTTCCTTCGCTTCGCTCGGAAATGCGGGCAAAACATTTATATGGTAGTATTATCATATATAACCATGTAATTATAGAGGTATCTACACTATTATCATCTGAGAAGGCTGAGAGTGCTACTCAGATGATAAATTATTTTATAATCATTCTTTGTTTTAGTCCTCTAAAACGGTATTAAGTCAGGGCTGGGAGAGTCCGTTGTGCCTGCGGAGGGGAAACCTCTACTCAGAGTTATATCTTATATAAGGGTAATCTCTGGGCAAGTATCCCCTATGAGTCAGGAAGCCCCTCCCGTAAGGGAGGAGTACTTCACTTGAATATAATTTTAGTTTATTTAAAAAATTATTATAAAAAATTAGTATAATATGTTATATATTTAAATTAAATACCCCAAAACATGTTGTTTTCCAATTTTCTTTTTAATTCAACATATCTCTCCAAAGCCTCTTTTTCATCACCCCTTAATTCATCCATATATTCGTGAAGAAGTTTCCTAACTTCATTTTCAGGAACCTCCACATATAATATATCGTTTTCCTTTGCATGTTTTCCAAGCATAATATTGCCTTCAATAGAAATAGGCACCTGCATACCAACTTTTGCTTCTTTTATATTTTCTTGCTGTTTATTTTTTATTTCTTTGACATAACCTAATCTTTTTCCATCTTCACTCATTATTTGACTTCCTACCCTTAAAGTTCCATATACAATTTCTACCCCACATATTGCAGGTTTGCTTTTTCTAAATATACAATTTGGAAGTATCCTCAAAATTGCAGGTTTTGTAAGTTTGTTAAATTCGTCTGATTTCATGAGCTCCTCCATTTCTTTGGACCACACCTCATAATCCTCAACTAACTTATATATAATATTTCCTTCAAACACTTTTACATCTGATTTTTCCATTTCTGTCTTTGCATCGGGTAGTATTTTTGTATTAAAGGCTATTACAACACCATTAAGTGGATTGGATTGACCATAAGAAGAAGCCTCTATAATGTCTTTTTTAGAAACATCCCCTACCTCTGCCTTTTTAATTTGGACATTTTTCTTTCTTAATTCATTTGCAAGAGCTTCCAATGAGCCCATAGTGTCTGCCTTAATAATTATGCCTTCGTCATCTGTTGGTATAGCAGTTTCTTCTATTTCCTCCATAATTTCTTTTTTAGCTTCTTCTATTTTGTTTTTTGGAACTATTCTTAATGGACTACCTGCTATAACAGTATCTAAATCTGGTGCAGATATTTTAAGCCCTGATGCCGCAGCTACTTCTTTTACTGGTTTAAATTTATCTCGTGGGTCTCTCATTTCATCCAAAGGTTTTGGTTTTAAAAGTGCCTTAATTCTTGAAACTACCACGCCTGTTGGATTACCTACCACAAGATAATGTCCCTGTTTAGCAACTCCATCATATATTATAGCATCAATAGTTTTTCCTAATCCTCTCTCTTCTTTAACTTCAAGGACTGTGCCCTTTGCAGGACCCTCAACATCTAATTTTAGGTTCTGTTCTAAAAATTTCTGTGCCAATCCTGCAAGCATAACAAGCAAATCGGGAATGCCTTCCCCAGTTACGGCAGATACTGGCACTATACTTACAGTTTTTGTGATGTCCTTTACTCTTGTAAAAAGGTCTGCCTCAAAACCGAGCTCATTTAATGGTTTTATTACATTTTCATATAGTTTGATTTCAAATTCTGTTAATGCATTAGGATGCTGTTTTTTTTCATTGAAATTTAAAACAAAAGGTCCTTCAACAGAGTTCCACCCGGGAATTAAATCCAATTTATTTGCTGCAACTATAAAAGGTGTTCTATTCTGTTTTAATATATTAACCGCTTCAACAGTTTGAGGTTTAAAACCTTCATTTATATCAACTACCAATATAGCAATATCTGCCAGAGCTCCTCCTCTTTTTCTCAATGATGTGAATGCCTCATGACCGGGTGTATCAATTACCAAAATCCCCGGAATTGTTAAATCAGCCTTTAACATCCCAAGCAAATCTTTTGATATTCTTTTTATAGTATCTGTTGGAATCTCACTTGCACCAATATGCTGAGTAATTCCCCCTGCTTCTCTCTTTGTAACTCTTGTTTTTCTTATTCTATCAAGCAAACTCGTTTTTCCATGGTCAACATGGCCGAGAACACTTACTATTGGACATCTTAAAGCCATACCTATCACCATATTATACTAAATTAAAATAAACACATAATTTTGATATTATTTAAAAAAGGAAATATTGATATATAAACATGTTAAACATATGATAACTTTTTTTATGATAACTTTTATAAAAAAGATTTAGATTATGGATAAAGATTATAGATAATAATATACATCCTACTATATATAAGGGTAGCTAATATAATAGTAGCTAAATAGTGGTTTGGGTTATATTTATAATTATATATAACTATAAATAAAATAAATATAAAATAATTTTCAACTATAGTTACAATTTCATTAAAAAGAATGGAATAACTGAGCAAATCATGGCTATTCCAATGAATATTGCTACCAATTTTCTACCATTTATTTTTTTGTTGGATTTATTATAGTATTTTTTACTCATTTTTATCCCTCAGTTCCAGATATGATGTTTTTATTAGTTTATCTTTACTAATATTTAAACTTTTCATTAAATTTATAAGTTCATTTATGGCATTCTCTTTTTCGGATGTAAATTCCACTATCTTTTCAAATTCAACATAATTTCCTACATCTTTTACTTCATCTATGGATATCTCTATATCATCCCTTTTATATATTTCCCTTATTTTTACGATTGGTTTCACAGGTTTAAAACCAAGTTTTTCAAGGATTTTTTTTGTAGTTTCTCCATCACTTACTTGAACTTCGAGCTCCTCTCTAGTTTTTGAAATATTGTCCATTTTTGGACCTTTGTATGTCAAATAGTATCTTACATATTTGATATCCATATTATCTATACCATCCATATTCACGGACTTTCTAATTCTAAGTGCTTCATCAGTTTTTCTAAAATCTCTATCTATACCATTATAATAGATATCTGTTTCCTCTTTTTTAATAATCCTTTTAAATCCCAAGTCCTCTAATTTACGAATAAAATTTAATATTTCATCTTTTTCCAATTTAGCTTTTAACTCAACCTCTATCATAATATCACCAGTTTTTTTACATCATCTTTTAAAATATCTTTTAGCTTTTTAAATTCAATATTTTCTATTACAAGCCAAATAATTACATTGTCATTCTCTCTTTCAAGGGTAGTGGATAATATATTTCCACCCATTTTAGATATTTTAGATGAAATATCTGCTAAAAGTCCTATCCTGTCTTCTGCCACTATCTGAACTTTTACAGTTATTAAGCTTATATGTTTTTTCTCAATTAAATATCTTCCCTCCTCAGTTAAAAATACTCCGCCGTTTTTTCCTTTTTTTGTTATCACAAGACCTAAATCTCTTAAAACCCTAATATACCTATCTACATTTTTTGGATGTAAATTTAAATGTTCTGCAATATCCTTAGTAGTTGAATATTCAATTAGTAATTCCATTATCTTTTTTGTAGTCCCTTCAAGTTTCATTTTTTCACGGCTTTTAAGAATTAAATATCCTATTATTTAGATGTTGGCCTTTTATATTATATTTTTATCTATTTAATCCCTAATCTTTTAATTATTAATATTAATCATTATTTAAGTTATATTTAATTATATTTAAATTTCTTATTTTTCTTATTTAATTTCCATTATTTATTTTATATAATATTTATAATATTAGCAACATACTGCTGAATATCTAATATTTAATATAAAATATAAAATAATACAGAGGAGATATTATGCTGACTCATGTTGATAAAAAAGGCGTAAAAATGGTTGATGTATCAAATAAAAAAGATGTTGAAAGGATATGTATTGCAAGGGGATTTATAAGGTTAAAACCTTCTACAATAAAAGCCATAACTAAAAAGGAAGTTATAAAAGGGGATGTATTAACAACAGCACAGGTTGCAGGAATTATGGCTGTAAAGAATACCTCAAATATAATCCCCATGTGCCATCCATTACCTATTACCTCTATAAATGTAGATTTTACAGTGCATGAGGATAATATCGAAGTTGAGGTAAGGGTAAAAACTACCTATAAAACAGGTATAGAGATGGAAGCACTTACAGGAGTTTCTGTTGCACTTTTAACAATTTGGGATATGGTAAAAGCTATTGAGAAGGACGAAAATGGCCAATATCAAAGTACTGAAATATATGGGATAAAAGTTATAAAGAAAATCAAAAATGAATAATAATGTAGTTAATAATACATTTTAAGGAATAATAATTTAATTGATAACATATTGAATTATGCAAATAAATACATTAAATAACCTTATCTTATATAGTAATACATAACTAGTATGTGATATGATGTGGGATTTAGAAACAGAAAGAGTAATAAATGAAATAAAACAAAACAATGCAAAAAGAATATTATTTCAAGCTCCTGAGGGTTTAAAATTATCCGTTGAAAAGGAGATAGATAGGATAAAAAAATATCTTAAAGCGGATAATAACTATAATAATATCGATAACAATAGTGAAGAGGTAGAGCTCATCCTGTGGGGTGAAAGTTGTTTTGGAGCCTGTGATTTATGTGATATTGAAGGATTGAAATCTATTGGTATTGATTTGATAATTCACTATGGTCATGAGGAGCTCCCCTATGCCAAACCTGAAATACCGACCATATTTGTTCATGCCTACTATAAACCAGATGATGAAAGGCTAAAAATCATTAGAGATGACATTAAAAAAATTTTAAATACCTACGGTAAAGGTCATACCATTGTAGCTACAACCATACAGTTTAAAAAAATGTTAAAGGATTATAATCCTGCTGTAATATTAGGTTGTAGGGCTAATATTGGTGATAAAGAAGCAGAAGATATAGATAATATATTATTTGTTGGAACGGGAAGATTTCATCCTTTAATGCTGGCATATAAATTTAAAAAGCCTGTGGATATATACAATCCAATAACGGGTGAGCTCTCTAAAATCACAGATGATGAAATAAAAAAATTCATTAAAAAAAGAATAGGGGCTATTTCAAAGTTGCTTTTAAATCCTCCAAAAAAAATAGGAGTGGTGCTTTCAACAAAAAAAGGACAGTGTAGAATAAATGTTTTTAACAATATATTGGGTATTTTAAAAGAAAATAGTATAAATTATACGCCTATACTCCTAAATAACATCTCACCGAATTATTTGATATATGATGTCGATGCATACATAATATGTGCCTGTCCAAGAATAGTATTGGACGATTATTTAAATTATAAAAAACCACTATTGACACCTAAGGAATTTGAAATGTATATTTCAAAAGATTTCGACTATAAATTTGACGAAATATCATTCAATGATTTTAGATAAAATTATTTAAATCAAATTATTTAAAAAAATCTAAAAAATAAAATTATTATTAGTTGAAAAATAAAAAAGTTATTTTAATTATTTATTTCTTTTTTCTCTTTTCATTCTTCTAATTCTCTTTTTGTAGTGTTTCCATCTCATTTGACCTTTCTTTTTCCATCTTCTTGAACTTCTTTTTATAGTACCACGCTCCTTTTTTATTTTTTATTTTTCTATTTTTTTAATTGCTCCATTTACTTTTCTCAACGCAACTTTTAAAAAAAGTTGCATCAAAAGTGAAAATTCCTCACTTTGTTCTGAATTTTCTTTTTTATTTTCTTTTAATTGCTCCATTTACTTTTTTCAACGACGATATAGTCATCTTTTGTTTTTGGAGCAATATTTAATGCATTTTTTCTAAATGAAGTATCTGAAACAGGTTCGTCATCATCCCTTAAAACATTTTTAGTTTCAAGGATATAATATTCTTCTTCATTTCCTAATTCGAAACTTTCAAGGACTGTTGAAAACTTTTCAACAATCTCTTCTGCCTGCTTTTGAATTTTTTCTATATCGACCATAAATATCACAAAGATTATTATATATATAGGTTATGTTTTTAATTATATATTTTTAAAATTTTTATAGTTTTTTCTTCAATAGGCCAGCTTCAATTAATGCACTTTCCAACTTTAATTTATTTTCTTGGGACATCTCGCATAATGGAAGCCTTAACTCACCAGCAGGCATGTTTAACATATTCATGGCAGTTTTTATAGGTATTGGATTTGTTTCGACGAACATTAATTTCATAAGATTAAATAATTTACAGTGGATTTCTCTCGCCTTATCAAATTTACCCTCTAATGCGTAATCCACCATTTCAACAAATTCCTTTGGAACAATATTTGCCAAAACACTAATTACTCCTTTCCCTCCAAGTGATATTATTGGGAGGGTGAGCTCGTCATTTCCAGAAAGAACATTTATATCACAGGAGCTCACAATCTCTGAAACCTGTGATAAGTTAGGGTTAGCCTCTTTTACCGTTGTAATATTACTGTATTCTTCATACAAATACTTTATTGTTTCTGGTTCAAGATTAACCGCTGTTCTTGACGGGACATTGTATAATACTATTGGAATATTTATAGATTCTGCTATTTTTCCAAAGTGTTTTTTTAAACCTTCCTGAGTAGGTTTATTATAGTAGGGAGTTATTAAAAGCACTGCATCAGCACCAACATCTTCTGCAAATTGTGAGAGCTCGATGGCTTCTTTTGTAGAGTTCGAGCCACTACCAGCTATTACCTTTACCTTTCCATTAACTGTATCAACAGCTTTTTCGATTACTTTTTGATGTTCCTCGTAGGTTAAGGTGGGGGATTCTCCTGTTGTTCCTACTGAAACAATGCCACTAACACCGTTATCAATTAAAAAATTTATATTTTTTTCCAGTCCTTCATAATATACTCCACCATCTTTAAACGGAGTTACAATTGCAGGAAATACTCCTTGCATAAAAAATCATCTCCAATTATGCACTCATTTTTTTTACTCTTGATGTGATATATCCTGCTATCCTGTTTCTGAGTCTTTTTGTAGAGATTAACGCAACTTCTTCAACAGCTTTTTTGTTTGTTTCAAAATCTGTTGTGAATTTATCTTCGAACTTTTCTAAAAGTTCATCGCCTGTTCTTTTTATGAATGTTTGTCTAATTCTTCCCAAAGTATCACCTTTTTACTTCTTCTTTTATCTTTTTTATATATTTATTTTCTATTCATTTTTATTTATTATTGGAAGTAACTATTAGTTATTATTTATTTTTTAATATTTTTTAATTTTTCTATTAATTATTATTGTAATATCAACTAATATAATATAATCATTATTTAAATAATTTATTGTTTATTTTTTAATTCTTTCATCTGTATTTCTTTATTATAATCCATAAGTAATTTTAGTATCTTTAACGCTAAATCAGGGTTGAAATTGTTATACTTTTCACACAATTTTCGTGTTTTTTCCTGAATTTCTCGTTCTCTCTTTTCATCGTTTATCGGCATATCTAATGCCATTTTTAGACGAGCAATTTCTCCTGCAAACTGCGTCCTTTCAGCCATCAGTGCTATTAATTGTTCGTCTATTTCATTTATTCTACATCTAATGGCGTTAAGTTTAGCTTTTGGGTTGGACATTCTATCTCCAATAGGTATTGTTATTATTAATATAAAAATCTATAAAACTTAGAATATATCAGAAAATACTAAGATAAATATCTTATTTAAATTTAACTATATATAATTTTATAGTTATAATGTTATAAAATTTATAAATTCATTAAAAACTATATATAGTAGGAGGTATTGATTAGCTTATACTCAAAATAATATAAAACAAAAATGGATAATGATGAAAAGAGGGTTATCTGATTTTATGATGATACTTACCCGACCTGAATCCATTTTATTTTTAACAGAAGTAATTAAATTTTTAAGTAAATATACACGATAATATTATAATAATTTACATCTATTTTAATTAAAATTAATTTTATGAATAATAAAATATTATGGAAAAATTTATATATTGCTTGGATAATATTTTAATAAGATTTTATAGTATGTATTTATGAATTACATTATTTATAGGGGAGGTATCATGGTAGTTGATTCCTATAAAAAATTAGTAGAAGATAGACACTTAAAAAATTTGCATATTGTTTTAACCTCATTGATGGCGGAGCTCTCAAAAATTGGTATATTAAATCAAGGAACTACAAATGTTGTAGGTGAAGGGGTAGGGAAGAAGGTTGCAAGATGTATAAAAGATATACATCCAGATATTCCAAACGATGAAAAAGAATTGATAAAATTTTTAATAAAATTTTGTGATATGTGTGACGACTACATCGTTGAAGATGAAATAATTGGAATAAAGTCAGATAAATGTAGATATTGCCCAAAACAAATAGGAGAAGCTGAAATACCTGGAAGTGCATGTCCTATTCCATCAATGATTGTTTCCATGTTAAATGAATTAAATGGGAAAAAAACACATAAGATACATTTAATAAATGGGAAAATATTAATGAAAAAAGATGGCTATTGCTGGTTTAAAATCAAGTAATTTATTTCTGTTATTTTTTATTTTATTACTAATTTTATATTTTTATTTTATTTATTATCCACTTATATTATTCTGTTTTTATAAGACATAATTTTTTCGAACACCCTATCGCTTAACCATGTTTTATTTATATATTTTTCATAAACTGGCAGTCTCTCCTTTAAATTATATCCAAATTCCTCAGTATATCGCCTTAATTCCTCAATCTTTGGCCATGGAGCTTCTGGATTCACATAGTCTTTTGTTAATGGAGAAACACCGCCCCAGTCATCAACACCTGCAAATAGGAATAGTTGCCCAGTTTCAGAATTTAAATTTGGAGGAACCTGTATAGATATATCGTTTAATATTAGTTTTGCCACTATTAAGACCTTCAACATTTTTAAAGGGGACGGCTCTTTAAAATTTTCCATAGGTATGCCTTTTTTTGACCTGAAATTTTGGATTATGGCTTCCTGAATATGACCATATTTTTCACTGAGCTCCTTTATATCATATAGTGATTTAACAATTTCTTCGTTTGTTTCACCTATGCCAACCAATATACCAGTTGTAAATGGAATTTTTAATTTTCCAGCATTTTCAATCATTTTTAGTCGTTTTTTTGGTTCTTTTCCGGGACTATTTTTGTGTGCAATGGTTTTAAAAAGTCTATCGCTTGAATTTTCAAGCATAAGTCCCATAGAGGCATTAACTTCTTTTAATAATTTTAGCTCTTCATAATCCAATATTCCACAGTTTGTATGGGGTAATAACTGAGTATTGTTAAGGCACCAATCCTCCAAATCGTAGAGATATTCTAAAATATTATCATATCCCATTTTTTTTAAATCATTCCTTATATTTTCGTTTTCATCGACTTTTTCTCCAAATGTAAATAACGCCTCTCTACAACCGTATTTATCCCCTTTTAATAGGATTTCTTTAACCTCGTTCTTATTCATTAATTTGTAATTTTCCTTTCTAAATGTGCAGTATCCGCAAATATTCCTGCACCAATTACATAATGGTATAAATACATTTTTTGAATAGGTTATATATTTTTTATTATTATTACTCTTATTATTATATTTAGTATTATTCTTATTATTATCATATTTTTTATCATTATCCACATTATTATTGCATTTACCGCTTTCTATTTTATTTATTAGATTTAACTTATCGATTACCTCGGATGGGTCGTTTGAGTTTAAAAATCTTACAAATTCATTAAAATCATCAAAATTATTTTTATTATTACCTTCACTCATGAGCTCCCCCTATAATATCTTTAAGTTTAAGATTTTTATCTTTTAAAAACAATTTCATCTCATCGCAGATTTTATTAAATATATCGTATCCTCTGTAATAAATACCAGTTCCTACCTGAACAGCCTGAGCTCCTGCAAGCATAAATTCAATAACATCGTATCCAGTAGTTATTCCACCGACTCCAATTATTGGGACATCAACAACTGAATAAATATCATATACATTTTTTATAGCTATTGGTTTTATAGCAGGTCCAGACATGCCTCCAAACCTATTTCCAAGTATTGGTTTTTGAGTTTCTATATCTATTACCATACCAGGACCCAATGTGTTTATTGCAGTAATGCCATCAGCTCCCGCTTCAACAACTGTTTTTGCTATCTCTTTTATATCTACCACATTTGGAGTGAGTTTTGCTATAACAGGAATATTTACGGCATCCTTTACAGCGGAAACAACCTTATATGATAAATCTGGGTTTTGACCTATCTGAGCTCCGTAGCCACCTCCTGCATGTGGGCATGATATATTTAATTCTATTAATTCCACATAGGGTTCTATAATTTCTGCAACCTCTGAAAACTCTTTTTGGTCTTTACCATATATAGAACCTATTAGTTTTGTATCTATTCGTTTTAAATCATCCTTCACTCTTTCAAGTTCTCCAATATATTCCCTTACTCCGGGATTTGGAAGTCCCATAGCATTTAAGAAACCGCCATTAACTTCAACCACTGTTGGATTATGATGTCCTTCCCTTCTTTCTATTCCAACTGACTTTGTGCATAGAGCTCCTGCACCATTTTTTGCCATCCTTTTTAATGCACTTCCAGTTTCTCCCATAACACCAGCAGCTAAAAATACAGGATTTTTAAAATCAATACCAAATATACAGGTTTTTAACATAATAACACCTTTATATTAATAAATATTAATTTTCTTAGTTAATTTAGTTTTTATTTTTATCTATTATTTTTTTATCAATTATATTTTACTTTTTTTATTATTCTATTATTTTATAATTTATTTCTTCTTTTTTTATTTATTATTCCCTTTTTCTTCTCTGAATAACCTTATAGTATTCCTCATGAGGCACTTTTAAAAACTTTTTTCTTGACTTCTTAATAGTCCCAGAAACACCCAATATTATTATATTTATTGGATATTTTTTATATTCATTATATAATATAAGGGCAGATTTAACAAAATCCACTTCATCACGGCATACTCTTAAAAGACCCTTTGGATGATTATAATCAATTAGCCAAGGATTGCTCTTTGAACATCCCCAAACACCATAATAATTAATAACAGCATTCCTTATTATATTCACTACCTCGCTTCCAGA
The DNA here is from genome assembly GCF_000179575.2 of Methanothermococcus okinawensis IH1. Classification (NCBI taxonomy): domain Archaea; kingdom Methanobacteriati; phylum Methanobacteriota; class Methanococci; order Methanococcales; family Methanococcaceae; genus Methanothermococcus; species Methanothermococcus okinawensis. The sequence goes on from NC_015636.1 coordinate 1,299,246, forward strand.
TAGTTCCTTATGGTAAAGAATTTTAAACGAAATATATCTTTTCTTTTCCCTTAATGTGGGAGGAAGTGTTTTAAGCATAATTACCACCGATAAGTATTATAAATTATAACCATTTAACATTTATAATTATATATAAAATTATATTTACATAAAAATTAAAATAGAATTTAATAAAACCGTAGGAATTAAAATTATGGTATTAAAATTATGGTATAAAAAATATTATACCCTTAAAATAAGATAAATAAAAATAAATAAAAAATATATAATTATAATATACAATAAAAATATAGTAATATATCAATATAGGGTATAAATATGACATTATAATAAAATGCAATAAAAATTAAAGTGATGTAAATATATAAAAGTTATATTATTCATAAAAAAGGTTGATTTTATGATGGATGATTATGCAAAAAAATTATTAAAAGAATCTCTTATTTACGATGTTGGTTTTGGAGATTTAACCACAGAGTTAATTATTCCAAAAAACCAAAAATCCAAGGCTAAAATAGTAGTTAAGGAGGATGCAGTAGTTTGTGGTCTAAATTTTATAGGTAGTTTTTTAAAGGATTATAACTTAGAACACAAAACCTTTGTAGATGAAGGAGATATTGTTAAGAAAAATACCAATATTATGGAGATTTATGGAGATACAAAAATAATCTTAACTATTGAAAGAACAATTTTAAATTTCTTAATGCATCTATTTGGGATAGCTACAAAAACCTACAGTATAGTAAAAATGGTAAGAAAAATAAACAAAAATGTAAAAATTGCCTGCACGAGAAAAACCTTGCCTATGTTATCAATGGTTGAAAAATATGCAGTTTATATAGGAGGAGGTGATACCCATAGATTTAGATTGGATGATATGGTGATGATTAAAGATAATCACATCGAAGCCGTTGGAATTGAAAAATGCTTTGAAGAGATAAAAAAACTGAGTTTCTCAAAAAAGATAGAAATTGAAGTAGATAATTTAGAGCAGTTAAAGGAGGTATTAAAACACAAACCAGATATTGTATTGTTGGATAATTTTAAACCGGATGATATTGAAAATGCCCTTAATATAATAGATGAATTTGAAAATAAAAACAAATATCGACCACTTATTGAAGTTAGCGGTGGAATAAATGAACACAATGTGTTGGATTATGCAAAATACGATATTGATGTAATATCCATGGGATGTTTGATACATTCAGCCCGTGCTATTGATATAAGTTTGGATTTATTTAAAATCTAAATAATTAACTATATTATTAAGATTAATCCAATATTTCAAAATCTACATTATGACCGAATAAGAATAATAACACACTTACAGGTATTTCTTTACTTCTACTTGTATATAGTTTATCATCTATTCTCAATGAATCAATCTTTTGATTTATTTTTATACTGTAATATTCTTTATTGAATTTAGAAAATACCGCATGATTTAATGGATTAAAATATTCCAATGAATTATATTTTATCTCCTTAACCCTAAATCCCGTATAACCATGTAAAGAGCCTACTACCCTTAATAGTCTAATATCATCCTCCATAACCTTCTCGTCAAGTTCTAACCTATTTTTAGTATTTTCTATTGCAGACAGTATTTTGTTTTTATCATTTTCATTTTTTTTATCAATTATTTGTCTCCAATTTCTTGTTTTACTTAATTGATTTCTTATCTGCTTATTTTTTATATTATTTAATATCCTCCTTCTCCATCCACTCCCAACATAATTTAAATTTAAATTCTTTCCCATTATATATTCTATAAAATACCGCCTTTGATACCTATCCCAATGTTCTATAATATTTTTTATATCCTCGTCCTGTGGTTTTATATAAATATGGTATCCCCTATTTCCACTAAAAACTATTTTTAAATCATTTTTTGAAAGACCAAAATCAGGTATTAAAAATTCATCGATTAAAATAAAAGCCTGATGTTTTGCCTCCTCCAAACAGTATTTACAAATCCAATTATCGTCTTTATGTGTGCATTTTTTTACCCTATGGACATCTATGTCAAATGCCATCTCTCTTTTTAATATCTTTTTTTGGTGAGCTCCGCCAACAGCTTCTGGATACTCCATATATGATAGAGATTTATATAGATGAAATGGAGCATTTTCTAAAACCCATCTTAAATATTCTTTTTCAGAGTCAAAAGATATGTTTCTGTTATCTACCTTTTTTAAATATCCAAAACCTATTTCTTTATATGGCAATTCATCAGGAATTTCCAGCCACTTTCTTTTAATTGCATAAATAAAATATTCTTTATAATGTTTTTTTACTATATCGAATATTTTTTTATTTTCATCCAGTATGTCATCATGCACTTTATCCATCATATTATCAAATAATATTTTTTATTTTATTTATTATTATTTATTACTGTTGTATTTATCATAAATTTTATATGGTTATATATTTATAACTTTATTTATTCAATTTTTATTTAAAATTATTTTAAAATATTTGAATATTGGTTAAATTATAAGTATAATAAATACCATTTAAAATTTATAAATAAATTTGGTGATAACATGATTGAAAACATTTATAGTATGGATGATTGGCGAGCTCTGAAAATACCCCATACAGTAGAAATTGAAAACGAGTCAGAATGCACAAAAACATTGGTAATTGAATTTAACAAAAATAGAAGAGTTTTATCTACAAGAGAGGGATTTAAAACTGTTAAATATGTTGGGAATAACTCAATACCAGTTCCATTTTGGGATAAAGTCCATGATTACAAGGATTATGAAAATCAGGTTTTGGAAAGGATAGGCATAAATAAAAAAGATATTGCCCTATTATCCACTGGTGCAAATATGGACAATTTAGCCATTGCAAAGGAGGAATTTGATGAATTTTACGCAATAGCATTTACAACAGCAGGGGCAAAATATAATGCCATAAGGTTGGGCGATGAAGAGGCCGATTATATTGAAAAGGACTTCAAGACATATAAAGTTGTTAATGGAAAATTGGTCGAAAAAGAAAAGGAAAAAGAAAAAATTGGGACTGTTAATATAATACTTATAACAAATGCGGATTTAACGGACGGAGCAATGGCAAGGGCAATTATTACAATCACCGAAGCAAAAACAAATGCATTTCAGGAATTAAATATAAAAAGCACGAAACATCCAGAACTAACCGCCACAGGAACAGGGACAGATAATATAATTGTTGTCAAAGGATTTGGAAAAAAGGCAGACTATACTGGTGGTCATACTAAGTTGGGGGAAATAATTGCAAAATGTGTTAAAAAAAGTGTAATAGGAGCTCTGATAAAACAGGACAAATTAGTTATATAATTATATAAATTTCCATCCATCAATGGTCTGATTTTAACATAAAATTAAAACAAAGAAGGGAAAGGATATAATTATATTTCCATCCATCAATGGTCTGATTTTAACATAGCAGGAATGATTATTATTTTTTAAAAGAGATGTATTTCCATCCATCAATGGTCTGATTTTAACTCGCGTATTTTATTATCAATGACATTATATATACTGATTTCCATCCATCAATGGTCTGATTTTAACCAACAGTGCTATCTTTTCCCCCTGAAAACAATATTGCATTTCCATCCATCAATGGTCTGATTTTAACGGATTATACACGGTGCTACACTGCTTCTTGCCCAATAATTTCCATCCATCAATGGTCTGATTTTAACTTAACAAATATTATAAAGCTAATGAAAAAAGTAAATTTCCATCCATCAATGGTCTGATTTTAACTTAATTATTTAGTAATATTCAAAAATCAATATATAAATTTCCATCCATCAATGGTCTGATTTTAACCTGCAATATTAGCAGATTGGGGGATGTATTCATATAATTTCCATCCATCAATGGTCTGATTTTAACTAGCGATAATTTATTAGCGAATCGTTGAATAACTTTATTTCCATCCATCAATGGTCTGATTTTAACCTAAATTAAAAAACATCATTTCACATCCTTACAAATTACATTTCCATCCATCAATGGTCTGATTTTAACGATTTTGCATAAAAATTATAACTTGCAGTATCTTTATTTCCATCCATCAATGGTCTGATTTTAACCGAGATTTTGCCCCCATTCATTTACAGCACTGAACCCATTTCCATCCATCAATGGTCTGATTTTAACCTTCTATCTCTTTAACTTCTTTTTCAATCTGTTTATCATTTCCATCCATCAATGGTCTGATTTTAACCAACTAAAAAGGGATTATTGGAGGAAGGAACTAAAAATTTCCATCCATCAATGGTCTGATTTTAACTTAATAAAAGCAAAACAAGGACTTATGAATTAATCGAATTTCCATCCATCAATGGTCTGATTTTAACACTGTATAAATAAAATAGATATGTTAATAAATTCAAATTTCCATCCATCAATGGTCTGATTTTAACGCTTATTTTATGACCCAACAGATGAAGCATATAAGAATTTCCATCCATCAATGGTCTGATTTTAACGCTTATTTTATGACCCAACAGATGAAGCATATAAGAATTTCCATCCATCAATGGTCTGATTTTAACTCTCTTGGAACTAAATGTATCGCATCGTAGAATTTGTATTTCCATCCATCAATGGTCTGATTTTAACTTTTTATTACGCCACACATTATATTCTTTTTTATATATTTCCATCCATCAATGGTCTGATTTTAACCCATACCATAAAGTTCTGACTCCATTTTTATATTCAAATTTCCATCCATCAATGGTCTGATTTTAACCCAGTTATTATTATGTTATCGATAAAATTAATATTAATTTCCATCCATCAATGGTCTGATTTTAACATAATTTTCCCGTTATTATTATATCAATGGGGTTTGGATTTCCATCCATCAATGGTCTGATTTTAACGTGGTATATAATATGTCTAAATTTAAAACTAAATCATGATTTCCATCCATCAATGGTCTGATTTTAACACATTCTGATGATGAGCCTTCCCCCAGCATGATTATTTCCATCCATCAATGGTCTGATTTTAACGGTCTGATTTTAACGGAAGTAATAATTCTGTAATTCCTACCAATATGATTACATTTCCATCCATCAATGGTCTGATTTTAACCTTAGATTGTCCACCTAACGGAGTATGTGCAAAATTATTTCCATCCATCAATGGTCTGATTTTAACATAATGTAAATATGATAAACGCTGGTATTGTAAATTAATTTCCATCCATCAATGGTCTGATTTTAACATATACAATAATTATGTCCCTGTGACACTATACACAATTTCCATCCATCAATGGTCTGATTTTAACTTTGAGCGATGATGAGGGCAATCCTCGGAGCCGTAAATTTCCATCCATCAATGGTCTGATTTTAACAGTTTAAAATTTTTCTTATTTTACATAAAATAGCTTTGCATTACTCCTATATAAACCTTGCATCTCGAATCACATTGATTTTTGTTATTTATATAGTTTTAAGGGTGATTTACGACGGATGATTTATAGATATTTAGGAATATAAACGATATTAAATTTATATTTTTTTAAAATCTAAAAAATTTACAAGGAAGGATTAAAAATAACATAATATATAAAAAATCTCCTAAAAATCTCTATAATTTTGTTTATTTAAATATATTAATTATACTAAAAAATCCATCGATTTACGACGGATGATTTAAAGAGATTTAAAAAAATAAAGATTAAATAATTCTTATAATAAAAAAATAAAGAATATTTACAGGGATAGTTTATGCATTATTAAAAAACTTATTAGTAGAGTTTAATCTCCTTTCATAAATTTTTTAGATTTACCTTTTTGAATTGCAAATATTCTTTTTACATCATCAATGGTATTTATATCATCAACCGATTTATCATCTCTTATCCTAACAACCCTTGGAAATCTAAGGGCATAACCACATTCATATTTATCGGATTCTTGAATTTCTTCATAGGTCACCTCTAAAACAATTTTTGGTTCTACAATTGTTTCTCCATCTATTTCATTTATTTTAATTGAATTTATCATTTCCGTTAATTTGCCGAGCTCCTCCTCACTTAACCCACTTCCAACATGACCAATTGGATATAAATTTCCTTCTTCATCTCTAACAGATATTTCAAAGGAACCATACCAATCCTTCCTCTTACCCATACCTATTTTTGCCTTTGTAATCACTACATCAAGGCTTTCCAATGTAGGTTTAAATTTATACATCGTTTTTACTCTGCTACCTGGGGTATATGGTGCATTTGGATTTTTAATCATCACCCCCTCATGACCTATGCTTAAACTCCACTTATAAAATTCCAATGCTTTTTTTATGTTATCTGTTGTTAGTTTATAGGATATATCTATTTTCTTCTTTGATTTTATCTCATTTTCTATTTTTATTTTATCCTTTTCCCAATCATTTGTTCCTACTATATTTTCAAGTATTTCTCTTCTTTCTTTTAGTGGTAAATCAATTAATGGCTTATTATAATATAAAATATCAAATAAATAAACCCTTAAATTTATTTCCTCTTTCATTTTGTCAATATCATATTTTCTTCTAAATCTTCGTAATATGTCCTGAAATGGTCTTGGATGTCCAGTTTTTAAGTCGATAGCTACGCATTCTCCTTCTACTATTATATTATTTACATCCATATTTTTTACTTCTTCCACTATCTCAGGGATTGAATTTGTAATATCTTCCAGTTTTCTACTGTATATTTTAACATCTTTATTTTTTTTATGGATTTGAACCCTTGCACCATCGTATTTTGTTTCAAACTGCGGAGCTCCCATTTCAATTATGGCATCATCAATTGAAGGTATAAGTTGTGCAAGCATGGGTTTAATAGGTCTAAATATTCTTAGCTTTAAATCCTCGTCATTGTCAATATCTACATTTAACATTAATTTTTCTGCAATAAGCCCAATATCATTTACAACTGCATAGATTTTCTCCAATTTTTCCTTTGGAATATTGAAATACACAGAAAATGCACCTAAAATTGTTGGAACATTCATTCCTATTCTCATATCCTCTAAAATAAGCCTTACAATATACCTCCTTTCCAGTGGCGAAGCTTTTAGAAGTAGGCTTGAAATATGTCTTATCTTTTTTTTCTGAGAGTTTGCTCCTTCAATTTCCGATATTTTTTTTAGAGTGTCGTATATATCGTCAAGAGTCGGTGGTGTTTGAAATAGGGATATTTGTTTTATATCGGAGCTCAGTTTTTCAACTGCCATTCCCATATCCCCAGTTTCTTTTATGGTATTCAATAACTTTTTCTCATCTATGCCTATTGTTTTCACAGCTTCTATCAAAAGGCTTGGACCTATACCGAGCTCTTTATTTTCATACTCTGCAAATACTCGCCCTATGGTAATATAACATATTTTTTTTAAATCCTCTGCTGAACCTTTTTTATTTGTTAATTTTATTAATTCTATAAAATAGTCCATCTTTTCCAATCTTTTTGTTGTGCTTTCTATTTTATTAAATATATCGCATACTTCTTTAAACAGCATATATTCCACCAGTAAAATTAAAACTAAAATAAAGATATATTTATGATTAATACAATAAATTAATTTCAAAATATAAAAAATCAATTAAAAATAATTATTAAGATAATTAAATAATCTATAATAAGATAAAATATAATTTATAATTAAAATATTAATATTACACTTATTATTTACTCATTTTATTTACTTAAATTTACCATAGTGCTTAAAGTGCTGTTAAATTCATTAATACTGCTGTCAATCTCTTTTAAACTATTGTTATCAACGGAGCTCAGGTTACCATTTATCACATCATTACTCAGTATATTTTCCGTAGTATTCAGGGATTTTTCAGTAAGTTTTAGATAGTTATTTACATTAAACAAATTATCCTCATCGGTATTTTTTTGAAAATTCTGCAATATATCATCATATCCAGTATTTGACATGAATTTAACAAGAAATCCAAAAATAACGAGTAGAATGACTAACTTCAATATGGTTTTATAAAATTTTAACAGCATAAAATCCACCAAAAATTAAATATTTTTTATACATTTAATTATTAGATAATAGTTAAATTAACCTTTTTTTAACAGATTCAGCATGATTATATAATCCTTCTGCTTCTGCAAGTGTGATTACAATATCGGATATACTCTCTAACCCCTCTTTTGTGAGCTCCTGCACAGTAGGTTTTTTTATGAATGTATCAACGCTTAAACCTGAATACATCTTTGCACATCTACTTGTTGGCAAAACATGGTTTGTTCCACTTGCATAATCTCCAACAGGAACTGGTGAATAGCTCCCTAAAAATATACTTCCAGCATTTTTTATATATTTTAAAACTTCCCTTGGATTTTCAGTAATTATTTCCAAATGTTCTGGTGCATACTCATTTGATAGATTTATACATTCATCAAGGTTTCCGTATAATATTGCAGAGTTTTTTAATGAGCTATTTATTATTTCCTTTCGTTTTATATTTTTATTTATTAACTCCATAATTTTATTTTTAATAGCTTCTGCTTTTTCCTTTGAAGTAGTTGTAATTATACATGAAGAATTAGGGTCATGCTCAGCCTGTGCTAAAAAGTCTATCGCCACATAATCATTGTTTGCTTTTTCATCGCATATTATCAATACCTCAGAAGGTCCTGCTGGAAAGTCTATTGCCACATTATTGCCATAAACCATCATTTTAGCCGCAGTTACAAATATATTTCCCGGTCCAACAATAATATCTACCTTTGGTATAGTTTCTGTTCCATAAGCCAGAGCTCCTATTGCCTGAGCTCCTCCAATTTTATATATCTCATCAGCCTTTGCTATATCCGATGCCACAAGCGTTGCAGGATTACCTTCTGTTCCATTTGGCGGTGAAACCACAACAACCTTTTCCACACCTGCAACCTTTGCAGGAACCACAGTCATTAAAACTGTTGATGGATAAAATGCTCTTCCCCCAGGAACATAACATCCTGCTTTTTCTATTGGTCTTATTATTTGCCCGGCTTTTATGCCGTTTTTATTTATTTCCCATTCTTTAAGGTTTTTAAACTGTATTTCATGGAATGATTTTATATTATCGTGAGCTTTTTCTATTGCCTCTATGATTTTATAATCTATCCTGTTGTAAGCCTTCTCAATTTCTTCCTTATGGACTTTAAAATCATCAATATCAACTTTATCGAATTTTTTTGTATATTCTTTTAATGCACTGTCCCCGTTATTTTTTACATTATCCAATATTTCTCTTACAATAGGATATATATTTTCAAGATTCATTTTATTTCTATTAATTAGTGTAGTTTTCTCTTCATCTGTTAAATCAGTTATTTTCTTAATTATCATAATTTCTCCTCAATTGATGATAATGATGGATATAATATTAATTTATTCTTTCTCTTATTTTTTATTACCTATTCCTTTTTGTTATTTTATTCATTATCTTATTTTTTACTATTATTTTTTATTTATTATTTTTTTATTTAATATATTAAATTTTATATTAAATTATATTTTTATTATTCCTATTTTTCAGCATATTATTTTAATTCTTTTAATTATTTCTTTTATTAACTTTTATCATCTATTATTTTTATCTTAAATTAGTTATTTAGTTATTTTTTAATTTTTAACTTTTTAATAACATTTATATATCTAAATTTAATAGTAATTTAATTATTACATCACTTCGATAATACTTATTTTTTCACATATTCTTTTAATTAATTCGTCTTTATTATTATAATCATAACTTAATCCCTTGATATTATATGCCCTTATTATATTTTCCATTTTTGATTGGGTGAGCTCTAAAACTGAATCATCAACTACACCACCAATCATATTTATCAGTTTATTTAGTGTTTCTTTATCTTCGCATACTATACAGACATTTGATTTCTCCTTTTCAGGATTCACTCCAATAATTTTTATGGCATTGGATATTTGCCGTTGTGCCGATGCCCTTACAAGTATTTCCATCCAAAAACTGTTTGTAATTGGTTTTTTTGATTTTGCCTGATTTATGGCATGAATTATATGTTTTTTTGTGGCTATTAAGTCGGCATTTAATATTTGAAATGGATGTTTTAAATAGAATATATCTTTTCTTATTTTTGCATCCTTTACTCCAACTATTATCATCTTATCCCTCATAGTGATTAATATAAATATTTCCTATAACCTATCCCAAATATAAGATTATAACATAATACCATTATTATCATTAATCTATAAAAAAATAATAAAAGAATAATAAAAAATTATTAATTAAATAGAAGTGATTAGTATAAGTAATATAATTAAAAAATAAAATAAAAAAATAAAATGAGAATTATATATTAAAATCAAATATGGTGAGATAATGAAGGTAATATTGGTGGGTGCTGGACCAGGAGATGAAGAATTAATTACATTAAAAGGATTAAATGCAATAAAAAATGCTGATGTAATAGTTTATGATGATTTAATTGGTGAAAATCTTCTTAAATATGCAAAAGATAATGCAGAATTGATATATGTAGGTAAGAGGAAAGGAAAGCACTCTCACAAACAGGAAGAAATTAATAGAATATTGGTTGAAAAGGCAAAAGAAAATAAAACCGTAGTTAGATTAAAAGGTGGAGATTCCTTTATATTTGGAAGAGGGGGTGAAGAAATACTTGAACTGAAAAAACACAACATACCTTATGAAGTAATCCCGGGTATTACCTCGTCAATAGCTGTTCCAGAGGTTGCAGATATTCCATTAACACATAGAAAAGTGGCTACATCATTTACAGTAGTTACAGGACATGAAGCAGAAGATAAGGATAAAAAACAGGTTAAATTAAGCGAATTAAACGCAGATACTATTGTAATACTTATGGGCATTACAAATTTAAAGCATCATGTTGCAGAGCTCCTAAAAAATAGTCGTAGAAATGAACAAACACCAGTCGCTATAATCACAAATGGGACTAAATCAAACCAGAAGATAGTAAAAGGCACGCTAAAAAATATAGTAAAAAAGGCAGAAGAAAACGATATTGCACCACCGGGCATTATAGTAATTGGAGATGTTGTAAATATCTTAGAATAATCTAAATAAATACTATAATATAATAACGATTGGAAAAATAATAAAATAAAAAGAAATAAAAAAATTAAAAAATAATAATGAAACATAGGTGATTACAGTGGAAGAGGATTTAAAAAAAACAATAGAGTTCCATGGACATTTTTGCGCAGGTTTAGCTATGGGTTATAGAGTGGCAAAATATGTTAAAAATCACTATAAAAGGTCAGAAGATGAGGAGCTCGTGGCAATAGTATATAATAAATCGTGCAGTATCGATGCAATTCAATATTTACTTGGATGCACATTTGGAAAAGGAAATTTAATATTTAAGGATTATGGAAAATATGTTTATGTCTTTTATTCAAGAGACCATCAAAAAGGCATTAGAATTTCATTTAAAGATATATTGTATGAAGAAATGAATAAAATGAAGGAGAAGTTAAAGGACATCTCTGATGAAGATGAAAAAAAGAAACTTAGCGATGAATTAAAAAATAAAAGTATAGAAATGATATTGAATTTACCTGAGGATGAGCTCCTGCATATTGAAGAGGTGGATATTCCAGAACCTAAGAAAGCTAAGATATATCCATCACTTAAATGTGAAGAATGTGGGGAATATTTTATGGAAATTAAAGGAAGATTAATAAACGGAAAAGTTGTATGTAAGGAATGTTTCGAAAAATTATCTAATGAATAAGAAAAATTAATAAAAATTATATAAAAAATAAAAAAATTATAAAAAAATAGAATAAAAAAAGGAGAATATAATAAACAAATTTTATAGTTTATTTACTTTCTCTCAATTTCACCCGCCATAGAGCATCAAATGCCCCAACAATTAAAGGACCCATTGCAAATCCACCAAGTCCCAATGTAAGAGGTCCTATTAGGAAGGCTATCAATATTAGAGAAGGATGGACATCACTTTCTTTTTTAACAATTAATGGTCTTATGACAAAATCTGGCAGAGTGGATAAGAATATCCATCCAAATAGCAGTAATTCAATACCTTTTACAATTTCACCCGTCATTAAGTAATATATAGACAGAGGTATATATACTGTCCATCCTCCTATTATTGGTAAAAGTGCAAAAACACCCGTTATAACTGCCAAAATAAAAGCGTTGGGGATTCCGATAATATAATAACCAATACCTGAAATTACACCAATGGCTATGGATGTTAAGGCATTTCCTATAAATAGATTCTTGTAGGATTCATTCAAATTATTTAGAAATAGTTCTGTTTTTTCATAGTATTTATCAGGCACCTGTGCTAATATAGCCTTTTTCACCACATGTCCATCCTTTAAAAAATAGTATGTCATGAATAAAACAATCATCGTTTTTATGGCTATTTCTGGCAAAATCATAAGTTGAGCCAATGAATTTTTTATGTAAGGTTCCAAATACGACAAAATTTGAGAGATATAGTTGGATAATGTTTGTTCATCCACCTGCCAAGAGTATCCAAAAATGCTTGATACCTTATAGAGTAAGTTATTCAATCTTTCAACAGTATCCATACTTTGCAGATTCAGACTTTGTATGTTAATTTGCTGTAAAAATATCAACAATTCTTTTAATACAATATATCCCACAATAACTGTTGGTATGATAAATGCCAACAGGCATATTATTGCAGCTAATGTATTTCCCGTGTGAGGTTTGAGTTTATCGTATATGGGCTTTCCCATGTAGGCAAATGCACATGAAAGTGCCAGCGTATCTAAAAAGGGGTATGTCATATAAACAATGGCTAAAAATACCCCCAATACAAATATTTTCATTAATAATCGATATTCTTCGTTGTTCATGTTCTGCATCCCCACCATATTTTAAACATAAAATCCAAACATAATAAGTATTATTAATATTATTAAATTAACTAAATTTATACATTATATCAAATATAAAAAATATTTATTTTATACTATTTCACGATATTATTATATATCCATAATTATATATTTATAAATTATTAAATTATCAATAACTAATAACTAAATTTAGCCTAAATTATTAACTATATTAACTATATTAACTATCAACTATTTGACTAAATAATCTTATAAAAAAATAAAACTGGTGAGAGTATGAATATTTTAATAAATGCTTCCAATAAAAAATATGAAACTATAAATAAAGAATTTTTTCCCATAAATTGGGGAATATACCTCCATAAGAAATATGAAACCTGGAAATATGATGTTTATGATGAACATAATATATTCTGCTTTGGAAGAGGGGTTATACCAATAATTGGAGGTCATAGGCTTATATTTTCTTTCAGGTCTCCACTTTGGGATGGATTCCATTTCTCAGCAATGGGAGGTGCAGGATATGTATTTAAAAACACAGGATTACATAATGTTGCAATAATTGGAAAATGTGAAAAACCAAGTTTATTGATATTGGATGGTGAAGGAGAAGATTTAAAAGTAGAATTTATGGAACTTAACGAAAGTAATGGATTTGATATAAAAAATTATAAAAATATATATGATTTGAATGAATATATTCTAAAAAAATTCAATGAAAAGAATTATAGGGCATTTATTGTAGGTCCTGCATCGTTAAATACAAATATGGGGGGAATATTCTCTCAAACTGTAAGAAACGGAAAGTTAGTTGAAGGCTCTGAGGATTGGGCTGCACGGGGTGGTGTAGGTTCTGTATTATGCCGAGCTCATAACATATTAGGGGTGGTATATTATGGTAAAAATGGAACGGATGAAGAGGTAAAAAAACAGAAGGATATTGAAAAAAGACTGAGGAATATTGTAGAAGAACACTATAAAAAACCGTATATGACTGTTGTTCTTGAACATACTAAAAAATACAGATATAATGAAAAAACAAAAACAGGGGGAACTTTTGGAAATAATTACCATTATACACTTGATATTACCCCTATATTTAACTGGAGAATGCCCTATATTCATAAAAATGATAGAATAGAACTTCATAAAAAAATAATGAAGTATTTTGTAGAAACATTTAATAAAGAATCCATAGAACCTAAAAAATGGACTAATTGTGGAGAACCATGCCCTGTATTGTGCAAAAAATATAGAAATGGCTTAAAAGTGGATTATGAACCTTATGAGTCCAATGGTCCATTACTTGGTATATTTGATATACATGCCGCAGATAAAATCGTGCATACTGTGGATGCCCTTGGTTTTGATGCCATAGAATTTGGAAATTTGGCATCCTATGTATTTGAACTACTTCATGTGGGGCTTTTAAAACCAGAGGAAGTTGGGATAGATAAACCCATATTTGATATAACACACTACCAAACCGACGATGATATTTTAAAAAATTCGCAATATAATGCAGAGCTCGCAGTGAAACTTGCAAATATAATAGCATTTAAAAAGAATGAACTGGCTAAAATACTATCACTTGGAAAAAGAAAGGCATCAAAAATACTTAACGATAAATTTAAAGATAGGTTAATGACTAAAAATGCTGATAAATTCAATTATGAGAAATTCGAAGATTTTGGTGTATATATTCCTTTTGGTGATAATGGAGAGATATCCCCAACTCAATATTGGGCTATTGGAAATTTTATGCCTTATTTAATTCAAGGGAAATATTTAACATATTATCAATGTGGGGAATTCTTAGAACCAGAAGAATTGGCAAAACTTAGTGTTGAAAGAGTTATAATGGAAATAACAATAGAAGATTTAGGTATTTGCAGATTCCACAGAAAATGGATTTATCCAATAATTAAACCACTTTTAAAGGAAATAACCGATGTAGATTTAGATAGCACAATTAAAGAATTAATTAAGGATATCTGTGAATACGATAAAAAAATAGGATATCCACCCTACATAGAAAGTCAAAGAGTTAAAGATTTGATAATGGCTGGTGCAGGGGAGTTTGGAAATGATAAGTGGGCATTGGAATTTAACAGTAAGGGGGAAGTCAAACTAAAAGAATACATAAAAAGAGTTATGAACGAATACAGTAGATTACTAAATATTGATTGGAAAATAAAGGAAGATTAAAAATATTAATAAAAAGTTAAATAAATTATAATTTTATTATTTATCGGAGCTCCGATAAATTTTCTCTTTTCAAAGTTTTTATAGATATGTATTTATTATTTATGGCAAAATTTAGGTATATATTTAAAAATATCTAAACGAAATAATGTATAAATGAGCGTTAATTTTTTATAGTAAATAAATTTTTAACTTAATTAATAAAAATTGTAATAAAATAGTAAAAAAGTTATAATGTGGGTAATAATTATAATTAATGAGATTTTTATTAACTATAATAGTTAATAATAATCATTATATACTATAAATTTCAACATCATAGTAGAATAATAAAGTATTATTTATCGGGGGTTATATAATGGTATCTAAAAAGACAGATTTAGATAATGAGTATGAATTATTGAAGATAGGTGCATTATTGCATGATATTGGAAAATGGTATAAACTTGTGGATGATGATAATACCACCAATAAATCTTATAAAGACCATATATCATTAGGAGTTAAATTTGTTGATGAATTTAAAAAACACTTAGGAAATGAAAATAATGATAATATTGAAATTGTAAAATATTTGGTAGAAAATCATCACAACAATATTGAAAATCCTTATGATGTTAAAAAACATTTTTTATTAAATATTTTAAAGATTTCAGATAAATTAAGCAATGGAGAACTAATAGGATATAATAAAGATGTGAGCTCCGAAAAATATAAACAATTAATATCTATTTTTGAGAATATATCACTTCCCAAAAATAACAATGAAAATAACAATAAAGATAATGAAAATAATGAAAATAAAAATGAAAAAAATAGTAAGAATTTTATAAATTATGAAAAATATCATAAATATCCATTAATACCTTTAAATGTATCTAATAAATCATTTCCTAAGAAGAATAGCGAAGATAGTTATGATGTAGATTGTAATACTCTCGATAATGAATTTGAAAAATTAGTAAAAAAAGATACATCTGGAAAAAAGGTTAATTTTGAAAATTTAATGTTGTTTGTTCAAAAATACACCTGGTGCGTTCCTTCAACATACAACAAAATAGGGCATAGTAATTATTTGCCTGATGTTTCATTATTTGACCACTCAAAAACTACCTGTGCTATTGCCTGTTGTTTATACAGGTTATATAAAGAGAATAATAAAATTAATGAACTTAACGAAGAGTATGAAGAGTATTTTAAAAATCTATTAAATAATCTAAAAAAGGAATCAGATAAAATAAAAGATATTAAAGAGAAATATCAAAAAGGAGCAAATAGGAGCAATAAAGAAAACAGTAATAAACCAAAAGAAATAGAAGAAACATTAAAGAATATGGAATATGGAAATAAAAATATGTTCTCTCTTATACATGGGGATATTTCAGGAGTTCAGGACTTTATATTCAATATAACATCAAAAGGAGCAAATAAATCCCTTAAAGGTAGAAGTTTTTATTTGGATTTTTTAACGGAGCTCTGTGCAAGATATATTATTAAAGAGTTAAAGTTGCCTGTTGCAAATATACTATTTTACGGAGGAGGTCATTTTTACATTTTAAGTCATAAAATTGATAATAATAAATTATCAGTATTTGAAGAAAAAATAAATGACATATTATTTGATAAATTCGGTGCAGATTTATATGTGGCAATTGGAATGGTGGATTTAAGACCTATTGATTTTTTAATAGATTGTATGGATGAAGATGCCAAAATTGGAATACCTTATAAATGGAAGGAAGCAGCAGAGGAGACTTCTAAGAAGAAAATGAAAAAATTTGAATATAAAGGAATGGAATTATTTAAAGCAGAAGGAAGCGGGGATGAAAACAAAAGATGTAAAATATGTAAAGCTGAAATGAAAAAAGAAGAAAAAGAAGAAGAAAATAAAATTTATGAATTAGACGATAAAACAAAAGTTTGTGAAAATTGTGCATCATTCGTTGAAATTACCAATTTTTTAAAGAAATTTGGGGAAGATAATGTTATGGATTATAAATTATATGGGTACTCAAATATATTTAAAAAAACTGTAACTTTTGATAAATTACCATCATTAAAGGAATTTTTTGATTTAGTTGAATTTGAAAATACAAAATACAATCTTCCAAAAGGTAATGCTGGAGATTCAGAAAAAAGTAATGCTGGAGATTTAGATATTCCATATAAATTAGGTTCAATAGCATTTCCAATGGAAGATAAAAAAATAATAAAAGATTTCTCTGAATTAGGAGAAGATGCAGAAAAAAGGACGGGCACAAACAAAATAGGCATCTTAAAAATGGATGTTGATAATTTAGGTAAAATCATCACAAGAGGTCTTGGTGATATAGCAACAATATCAAGGTTAAGTACCCTGAGCTCTATGCTAACTTTGTTCTTTACAGGTTATATACCTTATTTAATCAAATCAAATAATGATTATAATGACACTATCTATTTAACTTACTCAGGAGGTGATGACACATTAATTGTTGGAGCATGGGATAGAGTATGGGATTTGGCAAAAGAGATAAACGATAAGTTTAAAGAATTTGTTTGTAATAATCCAGATATTACATTAAGTGCAGGAATGGTTATTGTCAATCCAAAATTTGAATACAGAAAAGGAGCATATTTAGCAGAAGAAGAGTTAGAAAATGCAAAAGATAACATCGTAGAAAAAGACGAAAAAGAAAAAGATAAGAAAAATGATGAAACAGAAGATAGAAAAAAAGATAAAAACGAAAAAGATAGAAAAAAAGAAAAAAATTCAATAAGTATATTTAATAATGCTTTATCATGGGATTATATTGAAAAGGAAGGGGATTATGAAACAAAATTCGAAAAAGCCATTAAAAATACAAACAAAAAAAGAATAATCCATCTAAGTCAGAAAGTTTGTTCTAATCTAAAAAAAGCATTGGTTAGAAATGATAATGATAATGAAGAGTTAAGAGTAAATATTCCTTATCTTTGGAGAATGAAATATTATCTTTATAGAAATTATAAAAATGACAAGGAGTGGAAATATGTGAAATTTTTAGATAAATATCTGACAAATATTGAAGACAATATCAAATCCTGTAAAACAAATATAATTTTCAATGATATAATAATAGCTTCAAGAATTGCAGAGTTAAAAAGTAGAAAGGAGGGAAATAATGAACTGGAAAAATCATCCAAATGTTAAATTCAAAAATAAGGGAGGTAATATTATGAAAACCCAAAAAGACCCAAAACCAAAAAATCAGACAAAAAATCAGAATGAGATGCCATCAATATTAAATGATAAGGATATAGATAATATATTAAACCTGAGCTCTGAAAATGTTAATTTATTTATTGAAAAAGCAAAATTATTGGCGGAACAAATAGGAGATAAAATTGAAGGAAGGAAAAGAATTGAAAGAATTTCATCATCAAAGTTGAGGAATTTTTATGACTATGCAGTTCAAATTAAAGAGTCTAAAAGGTCTGATTGGTATCTTAAATTAATGTTGTTAAAACCA
Source organism: Methanothermococcus okinawensis IH1 (assembly GCF_000179575.2). Lineage (NCBI taxonomy): Archaea > Methanobacteriati > Methanobacteriota > Methanococci > Methanococcales > Methanococcaceae > Methanothermococcus > Methanothermococcus okinawensis. The sequence continues at coordinate 1,317,840 of NC_015636.1, forward strand.
AAAATGGTATATAATGCAAGTAAAGAACCTGAGAAATCAGATAGAAGAAAGGCGTTAGAACTATTTAATAGAGAAATTGATAAAATATTAAATAAAATTGATAAAAATAATAAATCTCATTTTGATAATTTTATGAAGTTTTTTTGAGGCTGTTGTAGCTTATCATAAACAATATACAAAATCAAAATAAAATAAAGAGAGGGGATATTATATGGATAATATAACATTAAAAGGAAAATTAATAATAAATGGTAAAATTGAATTATTAACAGGAATGCATATAGGAGGAACAGCAGAAACCTTAAAGATTGGGGGTGCTGATAACCCTGTAATAAAAGATAAAAATGGAAATGTATTTATTCCAGGAAGTTCATTGAAGGGAAAAATTAGGAGTTTAATGGAAATAAGTGGATACGCCAAGATAACTTATGAAAAAGGAAAACCTGGAAAACCATGTGAATGCGGAGAGTGTGATGTGTGCTTGATATTTGGACCACATAGTTCAAATATAAAAGAACCATCAAGAGTTATTATAAGGGATGGATACCTTAAAGCTAATGATATGAGCGAAGTATATGAAAAATTGGAAATAAAAGCAGAGAATACAATAGATAGAGTTAGTGGAACCACCATTAAAGGAGGGATTAGGAATATTGAACGAGTGGTTGCAGGAAGCGAATTCAATTATGAAGTTGTTTTTAATATATATGATAAAAATAAAGATAAAGAATTAATTAAAAAATTTATTGAAGGTATGAAACTATTGGAAGATGATTATTTGGGAGGAAGTGGTTCAAGAGGATACGGTAAGGTAAAATTCAAAGAATTAGAGGCAACATATAAACCAAAAGAATATTATGAAGGAGAAGAAAATCTAAAAGAGACTAAATCAACAGATGATTTAAACCAATTAACTAATGACATTAGCGAATTATTTTAATTAAAAATCAATAACTATTTTTTTATTTTTTAAAATTATTAGAGGGGAACAATGTATAATATTATAAAACTTATCCCGAAGGAAAACAGCAAATACCATTTTGGAGAAGGAGATTTAACCGAAAGTTCAATAGTATTTCATTCCTATAGTTTGTTTTCTGCGATTGTAAATAATTTTGTTAAATTATACGGCGATGGGGAATTTGAGAAATATAAGGAGAAAATAAAAGAATTGAAAATATCATCGCTATATCCTGCAATATATCAATTTGATTTAGATTTAAATAAAATCGATAAAGAAATATTATTTATACCAAAACCTATGTTAAAATTGGGATTTGATAGTAAAACTGAGGAAAAAATTAAAGAAAAACCAAAGGATATTAAAAAAATTAAATTTATATCATTAAATGCCTTAAAAAAGCATAATAAAAAGGAATTGAAAAAAATAACTATTGGTGAAGAGTATCTAATAACTAATAAAGAAAAAGACGATTTTAAATATCAAAACCCAAAAAATATGGATTTATTTAAAAAAATAATGGAACAAAAGGTTTCAATAGATAGAATAAAAGGAACTACTCTTGAAGATAATGAAAAGGGGCAGTTATATTCAATCGAATTTATAAAACCTTTGAGAAAAAAGGATAAAAATAAAAATATAATAAATATCGTTGGATTTTATTTTTTAATTGATTTTAATAGCATTAATGAAGATAAAGATATAGTAAAGAAAATCAATGCATCCATAAATTTAATCAAAGATGAGGGATTGGGTGGAAAAAGGAGTATTGGTGCTGGAACTTTTGAGGATATTATAATTGATGAATTTAATGAAGAAGATTTAGATATTAAATATGAAGATTTAAATAAAAAATATATCTCCAAAGAGAAAAGATTAACTTTGTCAATTACCGTTCCAAAAGATGAAGGGGAATTTAAAAGTTTTTGTAATTATCAACTGATTAAAATTGGCGGTTATATCTATCCTTCACCAAATAAAATGGAATATATTACAAAACTTAAAAAGAATATATATGCAATTGCAGAAGGTTCTATATGTGATAAAGAAATTAGCGGTGATGTAAAAGATTTAAAACCTGATGGCATAAATCAAGAAGTAATATTAAATGGACATATCATTACTATTCCCGTAGTATTCTATGAAGAACTTAAAGATTATAATGAAGAGGGGGTGAATTGATTATGAATATATTTAGACCAGATGAATCAAAAACTAAAAATAATGGAATAAAATCCACTAAAAAAGTTCTAAAAATAACTACAATATCTCCTTTAAATATTGGTAATGGAGATGTTTATTCCAATATGGATTATTATATTGAAAATGGTAAAGCAAAAATAATCAATATGGAAGAATTATTTGAAAATATAAAAGACATACATAAAATAGATGAATTAACAAAATTAATAAAACATAATATGAACAATAATAGAATGGAACTTAGCGTAAAAGAAGCTTATGAAAGTATAGGCCTTTATCTTGATGAGCATATTTTAAAAGAAGTCAATTGTAATATTAAAATGGACGCAAAAATACAGGTTAAAAAATTCATAAATCAAAATGGAAAATACTATGTTCCAGGGAGCTCCTTAAAAGGTGCCATAAGGACGGCTTATATCTTTGACTATTATGATAAACATATTGATAAATTAGTTAATATTTTAGAAAATAAAAAAATACATGACAATAAAAAAGGAAATGAGGTTGTAAAAACTGCTATTGGTGGTATCAAAGATGATTTCTTTAAATATTTATTAATTACCGATAGCAATATTATACCACCAGAAAATTTTGAATTTATCAATACTATAAGATACAATACAATGGATGCAAAAAAAGGTAAAAAATCCAATACTATCCCAGAACCAAAAGAAGTCCTTAAAAAAAATTCAGAGCTCAGGGTAGAGCTCACCATAAAAGATGGTTTTCCAAAAAATTTTGAAGATATAAAAAACATGTGCAACAAGTTTTCAAAAACAGTAGTGGAGTTTGAATTAAATAACAAATATTTACCGCAGGAAACAATTAAATTTTACAACAATTTACTTAACAACATAAAAAATAACGACAATTCATTCTATTTGGCTATTGGTTCTGGAAGTTCTTATTTATCTAAAACTATATATTTACTATTATGGAAACACGACAAAGGTAATAAAAAAGGATACTTAAATATTATGAAAAACATATTTGAAAAGGAGAGAAATAGAAAATTAAAGGCTTCCTTAAAAGGTGCAAGACATTATATTGAATTTCCAAGAACAAGGGTATTAGACAGTAATAAAAACATTCCAATGGGATGGGTAAAAATAACGGAGGATAAAAATGAGTAAAGCATTGTTTTTATCAAATGTTGGAAATAGGGATTTAGGAAAGGATAAAACGCCATTGTTTGATAACAAACCGAATAAAAAATCGGATGAATTAAAGGAATATTGTAGAGAAGAATATAAAAAAATCACAGGAGAAGATTTAAAAGCTGATGAATTGTTCAGTTTTACAAAAGAACTTTATTCAAGTGGAGTTTATAGGAAATTAGATTTGGAACCAATAATAATAAAATACCAGATAAAAAAAATTTTAGAACTCCACGATTCAATAGATGTAGTATTATTTGGAACTCTACAAAATGGGGGTTATAAAACAGACGCATATTATTCTGCAAGTATTATTGAATATATTATAAAAAAAGAATTTGGAGATAAAATAAATAGTATAAAGGTTTATGCAATTAACGACAATCCATCGGATTATTCATTAATGTTTGAATATTATAAAAAGACACTTAACAATTTTAAAAATGATAAAGATTACGAATCCATTTACTTAGGAATTACAGGAGGAACTCCTGCATTATCTTTTGGTCTAATAATATGTGGAGCTCTGAAATGGGAATTGAAGGCTAAGGTATTATACCAATCATTATTCAAAAATGAACCTACTTATATGGATATAGGTTATAAACTATTCAATATACTAAAAAACAGAGAATATATCACATTATATGACAAACATTTGTATGAGCTCTGTGCTGAAATTGGAAAGGATTATAATTTAATACCAGATTGGAAATACCATTATTTATTGGGATTGCATTATAAAGAACTTTTTGATTTTAAAAGGGCATTAGAAGAGTTTGATAAGGCATACAAATGCGATAATGTTAATTTTAAGGATAAAAAAGAAATTCAAAAGGAAATTAATAGTATAAAAGATTTTGAAAAGATAGATATTAATAATATTGTAATTAAAGACAATATTAATCTTTACGCTAAATTAATTGATTTATTAATTGAAAATGCTAAAATTAAATGGGAGAATGGCGAATATGTAGATTTTATAGGAAGAATATTTCGATTAAAAGAGGCATTACTTAGAATGATTATAGAAAAAGAATTTAACATATCAACAAATCCTAAAAATGTTGAAGAAAATGGGAAAAAGATTAAAAGATGGTTGGAATTTGAAGAGTTTTTGGATAACAATCCAAAGATATACGATTATTTAGAAAAGGAAACTGATTGGAACGGAAGAAAAGAACCAAATAACAGAGTTTTAGATTGGATATTGGGTTATATGGTAAATAAAGGTAAAAAAGAATGGAAAAAATATGCTAAAATATATGGATTTAGTAAGAACTTGGAAAAATTATCGGAGCTCCGAAATGAGTCAATATTGGCACATGGTTTTAAGGGCATATCTAAAACTGATATAGTAAATAGATATGATAAAAATAACAATAACGAAATGAAAATAATTAGTGATTTAGATAATATAAAAGAGATAATTAGTGAATTAATTGATAATAAATAAAATAATCGACAATAATAAATATAATAGGTGAATATATGAATAAAACCTGTTTAATTTGCACACTTGGAAATAGGGATATTCAATTTAAAAAAGAGTATGAAAATGAATTAAAAGATATTTTGGGAAACATATTAGATAAAAATAAAGACCATGATTCTAATGACTTAATCATAGCAAAAGGAAATTTCTTAGAATATTCAAAAAAAATATTAGATAATTATGATAGAGTAAAGGACTATATTGTATTAGCGATTATGCAGACCTGTTTGGATTATATAAAAGAGCAATTAAATGGAACAGTAGAAAAAATTATTTTAGTTCCAACAAATCAACAAAATGAAGAAAATGTAAGTCCTAATCATAAAGCAGGAGATACCTTTATTGAAGCAGAAATTATTAAAAGATTTTTAGAAGAAAATGGTTTTAAAGGTAAAGTTGAGATAAAAGAAGCCAGATTCGATGCATCAAATTTGGATAGGTGGTTTAAACATATACTAACTATAATCGATAATAACCACGATATATTTGATAAAATAATATTTGAAGTAAGCGGGGGAGTCCCAACAAGCAAGGAAGCCATAAGATTGGCATCATTATTTAAAGAAAAAATAGAGGTAGTAGAAGTTAAAGGAAAAATTGATAACAAAAATATGAGCTCATTTGAAAAACAAATAATAAAAGAAAAAGTAAAAGATTTAATTAAAAATTACAATTATGTAGGGGCATTATCATTTAAAGAATACTATACAGATGATAAAAAAATACTAAATCTAATAGAACATTTAAATTATAGATTAAATTTTGATTTTGACAATGCCTTAAAATCTTATAATGAAGAAAGATTGGAGAAACTTGATAATGAAAACAATACTATTGAAAGACTAAAATACCTTATTCTTGAACTTTTAGATAACATGGAAATCGAATTAAGAAATAGAAACTATGCAAACTTTTTAGCAAGGGTTTATAGATTGGAAGAAGCCATGGGTCAGTATTTTGTTTTAAAGTGGTTTGAAAAAACTAACACTAAAATTAGCTATAAATTAAGCAAAGATGCCCCTTCATCAGGTCTTATTGACGCTAAGGATGTAGGCGTAGATAATTTAAATAAAAAAATCGAAAGTTATCTAAAATATTTAGCAAATGGTATTAAAAATAATAAATACAATAATAATTATCATCATTCAGGTGTGCGAAAGTTAGTAAATTTTATTGAAGAAAACTGTAAAAATATCAACAATAACACGATAAATTATAAAATTAACATAAATACACCATTATATTACAAATTAATAAAATATCTGTATGGAAATTATTCAGATGAAATTAGGGTATATGAAAAAATACAAAAGATGTATAAAAAGGATTATAACAATTTAAGACATACAACAATAGTAGCTCATGGGTTTGAAGGCATAAATAAAGGTAGAATAAATGATATGCTAAAATCAAATGGCATTGAAAATTGTGATATTGATAGATATTTTAATGCTATTAAATCAGAATTCCTTAAAATCGCAATCAAAGATAACAATAATGGAAAAGAAGAAAATATATTTGATAAACTAAATAACGAAATAATAAATCTTTTATAATATCTTTTAATTTATATTTTTTATTTATTTTTATTTATTTTTATAAAAGATTACTTTTTAATAAATAAATTTTATAATTTTTTTTATATTAAATTTAGTTTATAATTTTATTTTTTTGGTGAAAACATGGAACCTAAACCATCGGCTTTAAAAATTTTTACTTCGTTTTTAAAACTTGGATTAATAGCATTTGGAGGACCTACGGCTATTGCCTATGTTCGAGAAATGGTTGTGGATAAGAAGAAATGGATGGATGAAAAAAATTTTAACAATGGAGTGGCATTATCTCAGATAATTCCGGGTGCCTCTGTAATGCAGGTTGTGGCATATGTGGGGCTTAATATTGGTGGTTTTGCAGGAGCTCTTGCAGCTTTCATGGCATATGTATTACCTGCATTTTTTATGATGTTAATTTTAACAATTATATATATTCATTTAAAAACAGTTCCTGAAACAGCATCTATATTTGAGGCTTTAAGAATAGTAGTTGTAGCATTAGCAGCCAATGGAACATTAAATTTTGGTAAAAAAAGTATTAAAAATATAAAGGATGTATTTTTGCTTGCAGTAGCTGCAATTTTGTTTATATTAAAATTTAGCCCATTTGTTGTTATTTTTATTGCAATGATTATAGGATTTTTAATGCATAGGGAAGATTTTACAGAATTATCGTTATTACTATCATCTAAACCTCACATTGATGGAAAAAAATTAAAAATATATAAATATGTTGCCTGTATCTTGATTGTTGTTACATTATTTAATTTATTAATGTGGTTAATCAATCCAGAGTTCTTTTCGCTTTCAACGCTTATGATGAAGGTTGATGTAATGGCATTTGGTGGGGGTTATGGCTCTGTGCCGTTTATGTTGCACGAGGTTGTAGATGTTGAAAAATTGATAGATGCCAAAACATTTATGGATGGTATTGCATTGGGTCAAATAACACCAGGACCTATTGTAATAACTGCTACATTTGTTGGTTATTTGGTTAAAGGTTTAGTTGGAAGCATTATTGCCACTATAAGCGTTTTTACTCCATCTTTTATAATATTGCTATCCACTGTGCCAATATTTGACAGCCTTAAAAATAACATAATTTTTAAAAATATATTCAATAGCATATTGGTGTCTTTTGTTGGTTTAATGATTGCTGTAACTATAAGGTTTGCATTATCAGTAGATTGGACATTATCTGCTGTAATAATAGGTTTAATAGCATTTATTGGGTTGTATAAGAAATATAATATACTGTTAGTAATAATTTTAAGTTTGATTTTAGGATATCTGATACTTTAAAAATAATAATTTATTTTATAACAAAACTAAACTAAATATGAATGATAAAATAATAATAAAATAAAAAATAATAACATAAAACAGTATAATTAAAAAAATAAAAGATTTATGGCCAAGTAATTACCTTTGGAATTTCTGGCATTTTTCCTATTTTCTTTTGCACCAATTCAGGCCAATCCTCATAATTAAATCCATACTGTGCTAAGAAACCAACTACCCATCTTGTTAAACCATATCCTGTACATCCTGTCCATACCTTTCTTCCCTTATAGTCTCTTATTCCAAATCCTTCAACAAAATGAGTTCCATGAACATTTGCAGATGTTACAGCCACTCCTTTTCTCTCATCCTTTATGTGTGGTAACCATAATCTCATTTCATATTTTGGAATTTCTGGGAACTCTATATTTCTATCCTCTTTTTTTCTACCTTCAAGATAGAATGGGTCATCTCCAACCTCAGTCCAATATTCCAAATCTAGTTTTTCAGCAAGTTTTTCAGCATATTTTAATGTTTCATCCCTTGTTTTTTCAACAAATTCTGGACTACCGAGCTCTACACATTCTATTCTTAAAAACTCATTAACCCTATCGAGACCTTTTGCACCGCCACCTTCCCATCTGTATGTCCATCCACTTTTATCCACGAATTTTATGGGATTGTCTATATCCACGAGCTCGTGGTCAAAGAATTGATAAAATGGCTCACACTGAGCAGGTGCTAAAACATAACCTGGATTTCTCAATAAATCATTTAACTTATGGATAGGTATTTCTTTTTTTATCATCATTTCATTTACAAACTCCCTAAACATTTCAGGGTCTCTTTTTGGTGGGCAGACATAATACATGCCCTCAGGAAGACCTTCCAAATACCTCATTTTATACATAACTTCCAATGGAATCAATTTTGGAAATAGGCACTCATTATAACCTATTTTATTTACACATTCTTCCATTATGAGCTCCTCAAATGCTCTAAACAATTTTGTTATAGGAGGCGTATAAAACCACTGTCCCTTTCCAACAAATCTTTTGACCCATCCGAGTTTTTCGGCAACTTCTGTTGGGTCTTTATCAAATGTAATTTCTCTTTTTGCTTTATACTCACTAACTATCGTTCCAGGAGCTATTGCACAAACATCGAAGGTTAAATCTTTTTCTTCTCCCTTTTCAAGTTCATTTCTTACGAATTTTATGGCTCTATCTACAATATTTCTTTTTAATTCACTATCTCCAATATTTTCAAATATTATCTTTACAGCATTGTTGTTATAATCAATCTCTGTTTCACATTCTGGAACTTTAATATCTTTTATATTTTCAAGGTTCTGTTTTTCAGCAGGTATGGTTATTTCGTAGTGCTCTATAATTATATCCCTTATACCTGTTTTATGTTTTTTTCCAATCTTTTCCATTATTGGTTTTTTCAATCTCATCAATGCCTCATGAGCTCGTGCATAAGTTCCTGATACAATATTTAATTTTAGTTCTTTTCCATCAAAATCATAGTTTATTATTTTTGAAGCTTCATTTTCTTTTCCTTCTGGAACTCCTTTTAAAAATATCTCCCTGCTATTGTCTAATACTTCTGATATATCTTTCTGTGCATCTTCATTTAATTCCTTACTAAATATGATTTTTCCTTTTAACTCAAATTTCATTATTTCACCGTTTTATCTCCCTATTCAATTTTTATATCTTAATTTATATTTTATAATTTAATTTTAATGAATTTCCAGTATAATATAATAATCTAAAAAACTAATAAATAAAAACTACTAATAAATAAACTATATAACATTAAACTATAAAATAAATCCATTTTTAATTTACTAATATTTATGGTTATAGGTTTAAGTAATATATATTGATAGTTATATTAAATTTAATCATTAATTACTAAATTTAATGATTTTAATTTTATTTATTTTTTAATTTTATTTATTTTTTATTTCCTCAATTATCTTATCCGTGAGCTCAGTAGTTTTTAAATTTCCACCTAAATCAGGGGTTTTATATCCTTTTTTTAATACAGATTTAACGGAATCCCTTAACAATTTACTTTTTTCTTTCATACCCAAATAATAAAGCATCATAGATGCACTTAATATTGAAGCTATTGGATTTGCTATACCCTTACCTGCAATATCTGGTGCCGAACCATGAACTGGTTCAAATAACCCATGTTTATCTCCAATATTTGCAGAAGGTGCCAATCCAAGACCTCCAAGCAATCCAGAAGCTTCATCAGATAATATATCTCCAAATAAGTTTGTGGTTACCATAACATCAAACATCTTTGGATTTTTTATAATATACATGGCAGTGGCATCTATTAAATAATTATCGCTATTTATATTAAATTTTTTGTATTTCTCAGCAGTTTCATTGAATATTTTTAAAAAAAGACCATCGGTTATTCTTAAAATATTTGCCTTATGTATGCAAGATACCTTTTTTCTGTGGTGTTTCAATGCATAATCAAATGCAAATTTAATTATCCTACTACTCCCTTTTTTAGAAATAATCCTTTCTGCAATAGCTATTTCTTTTTTATCATCGTAATATTCTTTATTTGTGTATAATCCTTCGGTATTTTCTCTTATTATTACAAAATCAATATCTTCAAAGTTATTAATAGGTCTAACATTTGCGTATAAATCCAATTCTTTCCTTAGTGTTAATATTGGACTTTTATATAGTTTTTTTTCTAATTCTTTTGGTTTTGGTGTAGTTACTGCACCAAACAATATTGCATCGCATTCCTTGGCAGTTTCGATTGTTCTATCAGGTATGGCACTATTGCATCTCTTAAAACATTCATAACCTGCATGCTCTTTGATAAATTCAAAATCTCCGAGCTCCTTTAAAACCCTTATAGTTTCAGGTATTACTTCTTTACCTATCCCGTCTCCTTCTATAACACATATCTTATATTTCTTCATTAAATCACCAAAATAAAAAAATGTAAAAAATTTTAAAAACTAATTAAAAGAAAAAATTATGTTTAAAATAAGATTATATTATATACTAATTTTTATTAATGGAATATAACTTAAAAATATGCATAATATGTTATTATCGTATATATTTTTTATTATTCTTTAAATCATTAATCAGTATTACAGTATATATGATATAAACATAAAAATTATAATGAAATTTACATTAACTTTTTTGAATTTTTAAGCTATATTATAATTGTATATCATTATGGTGTATAACATATAGTGATTAATATTGAATATAATTATAAATCTTAAATGAGAAAATAAAATAAAAAATTAATTAAAAAAATTATAAATTAGAAAACTTAGGATTATAAAGATTTATTATAAAATTATTATAAAATTATAAAATACATGGTGGTGAATATATTATAAGCAAAATAAAGTAGAATAAAAGAAATAATATAAAATAATAAGATAAATAAAATAAAAGAAAATAAAATAAAAAAATAAAAACGAGATGAAAATATGGAACATATTGAATACGAAATAAAACACGCAATAGGGCATATGATGGAAACAAATTATCCAAGAAAAAAATTATGGGATATGGATTCAAAAATTCCAGATTTAATAAGGGGAATAAGGGCAGGAGATGACGCAGTAGTAATAGGAAAAAGGGTTATAAATATGGAGGGACCTTATCCTTTAAAACTTGGTTCAAAAACTGCTTTAATCCATACATCATGTGATATAGTGGCAATGGGTGCAAAACCATTGTATGCCATGGATGCAATTCAGGCAAGGGATGAGGAAGAAATAAAAATGGCGGTAGATGGATTAAAAAAACAATCCATAGGGCTAAATATACCTATTGTGGGCGGAAATACTCAGACAGAAAAAGAATTAAAATCTTGCGTTAGTATTGTAATATTTGGTGAGCTCCTACATGATAAGGTAATTATTGATGGAGGAGCTCAGGCAGGTGATGTTGTAGTTATGCTTGGTCATCCCGTAGAGGGGGATGTTGGGGATAGGGTTCAAAGGGCAAAAAATAAATACGATACATTTTTAAAAATTTTAGAAAGTGGAGTAGATGTGCATGCCTGCAAAGATGCTTCAAGAGGCGGATGGTTATGCAACATACTTGAAATGCTTGCAAAGGCAAAAAAAGGCATTAATATAAATGCAATTCCATATCCAAGGGCTACACGATATTTGGGAACCTATCTTGTTTGTATGGATGAGAATGATTTAAATGATGCCATGGATATAGCAATTAACAATAGATGTCCAATTATTCCATTTGGAAAAATAACCGAGGAAAAAACCTTAAAAATAGGAAATAAAGAATATATTGATGAAGAAAAAATGAACAATATTGTAAAAGAATTCCCTTATAAATATTAACGTGGAACCCTAACTATTTTTCTTAAATCATATTTTTTTGAAATCTCTTTTAGTACTAAAATATATAGTGTAGATTCTCCATATAACCTACCATGTTTTGTTAATGTATCTATATTTTTATATATTATATCAGGGTATCGTTTGGAAACCTCATAAACAGCATTTAGTGCCATATGTCTAACAATATCATTTTCACTAAACAAAAGTTTTAAAACATTTTCAATAACACCATTCAATTCCTTTTCATTTAAGGTTGATAATGTGGAGAGGCAATAGGCTATATTTAATGGACTTAACTTCTCAATATTTTCATTTTTCATGAGTTCAAGAGTCCCTTTTAGGTCTTTTTTAGATATTGATGAATTAATTTTTTCTTTTGTTATATTTAGCTTGTTTATTTTATCTAGATTAAGTAATGACAATCCTGTATTAAATAATCTTTTAATTAATGACTCCTGTTTGGCAGACCTCATTAACTGTTTAATTTTCTCGTATGTTTTCTGACGTGTCTCAATTTCTACATCAGTAGTAGTTTTGCCATATTTTTTTAGCAATTCCCATGTATGTTCTCTTATTTGAAGGTTAATATATTTTTCATTTATCTCAGTAAGTTCTTTTTCCACCATATTAAAATATTCTGGTTTATGAGCCAATATACCTTTCAGAGAAATCAGTGTGTTTAGTATAAGGTCTTCGTTATCACTTTTTAGACCTTTTTTAATGTAAGGCATAAGCTGTTCAATATTTTTATTATGTTTTAGAAATATTTTTGTTGTAAGATATATTGAATTTGATACTATTTTAGGATTATTTGAATTTATAAACCCCATGAGTGAATCCATTAGTGATATGTCATTTTCTACGAATTTCCGAGCTTCATGAAGTCGCCCCTCCTCTATAAGTTTTTTTAGTTTGCTAGATTTTGAGCGAAAAAAAGGGATAGTCATTATTGAATCACCCAATATTTTAAATGATTTACCATGAATATCAAAATGCAGTAATCCTAAATTAACATTCATAGGATTCCACGGGGGTTACAGTATAGGATATATCTTTGTTTTTTCTAAGGATTTCCAAAAATTTCACACATGTTGATGGGTCTTTATTAGTCACAATAATATCGCAGGTAGCAATTATAAAATCATTAGATGTAATTTCAGTTTTGATTGGAATGGCACCACAAGATATAAATGCATTCAATAGTTCTTTTTGGATACTAAGACATTTTTCTGCATCTCCTTTTATCCTGACCCTATATGATGGAAAAACCAATTCATAACAATTTAATAGTATAACATTATTTTCCTGTAAAATCTCACAGAGTCTTGTGCAGTTTTCACCAGTGGTTTTTACTATAAATTTTAAAAAATAATACTTATGATTTAATGTGTTTGTAATTTTTACATCGTAGATTCTTGAAACATTTTCTGCAATTAAAATTCTTAGGTTGTCAAATATTTCCGATTCACACAACGCATGAATGACATATAACTTTTCCACATTCATTTTTTCACCTTTTTAGTGAGATATTATATGATTTTATATGATTTACCATATATATGGTTATATATGGTTTTTATTTTAATCAAATATATATCTTATGAAATTTAAGCATAATAGACATAGATATTAAAATATACTTAATTATGTTATAGTTTATAAATATTATAATAAATTTATCATTGTTCTACTTTTATTTAGCTAAAATAACTAAAAAGATAAAAAATAAAAAAAGAAAAGAAAATATGATGAATGAATAAAAATAAATAAAATATAATATGTGGTGTAATTGATGTTAATGTTAATGGAAGTTTTAAAAGAAAATGGTATTGCCGAGCTCAGGCCACCACAAAAAAAAGTAGTCGAGGGAGGGTTATTAAATAAAAATAAAAATTTTTTAATCTGCATACCTACGGCAAGTGGCAAAACACTCATCGGTGAGATGGCATTTATAAATCATCTTTTGGATAATAATAAAACACCCACAAATAAAAAAGGACTGTTTATCGTTCCATTGAAGGCACTTGCAAATGAAAAATATGAGGAATTCAAAGGAAAATATGAAAAATACGGATTAAAAATAGCATTATCTATTGGAGATTTTGACGAAAAAGAGGACTTAAAGGGATATGATTTAATAATCACCACTGCTGAAAAACTTGATTCACTTATAAGGCATAAGGTAGAATGGATAAAAGATATATCTGTTGTAGTTATAGATGAAATCCATTTAATAGGGGATGAAAGTAGGGGAGGCACCCTTGAGGTATTGCTTACAAAATTAAAAACTAAAAAAACTATTCAAATAATTGGATTATCTGCCACAATAGGAAATCCAGAAGAACTTGCCAAATGGTTAAATGCTGAACTTATCGTGGATGAATGGAGACCTGTTAAATTAAAAAAAGGCATTGGATATGGAAATAAAATAATGTTTATCGATGATAATGGAAATACAATAAATGAAGTTATTGTTGATGAAATTTCTAAAAATAATATGTTTAATCTTGTAGTGGATAGTATTTTAAAGGACGGTTCATGCATAATATTTTGCAATTCAAAGAGGGGAGCAGTTGGTGAAGCAAAGAAATTAAATCTAAAAAAATATTTATCACCTGATGAAATATCGGAGCTCCGACATTTGAAAGAGGAAGTTCTAAGTGTTCTTGATAATCCAACCAAAACCTGTAAAGACCTTGCAGAATGTATTGAAAAGGGCGTGGCATTTCATCATGCAGGTTTAACCTATGAACAGAGAAAAATTGTTGAAGAGGGATTTAGAAAAAAGCTTATAAAGGCCATATGTTGCACTCCAACGCTTTCCGCTGGAATTAATATGCCGTGTAGAAGGGCAATTATACGGGATTTAAAAAGATTTTCAAGTAGGGGATATATACCAATTCCAAAAATGGAAATCCACCAATGTATTGGAAGGGCAGGCAGGCCAAATTTAGACCCTTATGGTGAGGGAATAATTTATATAAATAACACCGAAAACCCAGAGCTCATAGAAAATGCAAAAAACTATTTAATTGGAAATGTGGAGGAAATCTATTCAAAACTATCCAACCAAAAAGTATTAAGAACCCACATGCTTGGGCTGATTACCACAGGGGATATAAAAAATAAAAATGATTTGGAGGAATTTATAAAAAATACATTTTACGCCTATCAATATCAAAATACTAAAAAAATTTTAGAAAATATTTACGAAATAACTAATTTTTTGGAGAAAAATGGATTTATAGAATTAAATTATAGAAGGGATGAAAATAAAGATAAAAGTAATAATAGCCATAACAACAAAAAAAATATTTCAAATACTAACAACAGTATTAAAATGCTTGTATTGGACAATAATAATTCATTAACCATTAAATCAAGGCATGAGGAAGATGTATATTACAACATTACGCCCCTTGGAAAAAAGGTATCGGAGCTCTACATAGACCCATTAAGTGCAGAGTATATTATTGATGGATTGAAAAATCTACATAAAAAAACATTATCTAATCCTAAAAATATGGAGTGTTATATCCTTCACATACTATATATTATCTCAAAAACTACTGAAATGCAACCAGTTTTAAGAGTAAGAAGAAAGGAGGAGAATGATTTAATTAATGATATGATAAAGTTGGATATAGATGTTGATGATGTTATATATGGCATATCTTCGGAAAATTTAGAATATTTTAAAAATGCTAAATTGTTTTATGATTGGATTAATGAAATTCCAGAGGAAGAACTATTGCTGGGTTATAATATCGAACCAGGAATTTTAAGGTATAATGTAGAACAGGCAAAATGGATGATTCATTCTGCAAAGGAAATATTTAATTTACTAAATATCGACAATAAAGTTATAAAAGATTGTTTAAATGATTTAGAGATAAGAATGGAATATGGTGCAAAACAGGATATTATAGAGCTCCTAAAAATAAAACATATTGGTAGAGCCAGAGCTCGGATATTATACAATGCAGGCATAAAAAATGCAAATGATATTATCAATAACCAAAAAAATATTATAAATCTATTGGGTGAAAAAATAGCAAGGAAGATTTTAAGTGAGCTCGGTGTAGATACTAAATTTGGTCAGATGAGACTTTCAATATAATTCTATTGAATAATATAAATATACAGTTAATAATGACTGTATAAATAAAAAGAACCGCTCAGCTGTCCCCGTTGTCATCACAAATCAGTGAAGTCGGCACTCATCACAGCAGTTATTATTTTTATTAATTATTATTTTATTTAATCATTAATAAGTGTTTCTATTCTCTTTTAATGTAGCCATATATATAAGCAATAATATAATATAAATAATAAAGAAATAATAGGAGCTCATATTATACATAACTGAATAATTTACTATATATGGTGAAACCATGAAATTCTTTAATAGAGAAAAGGAAATTAATGAAATTCTTCATATTTTAAACAAGGAACCAGATGATATTTATTTTATTTACGGCTCTATAAACAGTGGTAAAACTACATTAATCAACCATATAATAAACAATGAATTAAACGATAATTACAAGGTATTTTATATAAATTTTAGAACCTACTTAATATCTGAAAAAAAGGACTTTATAGAAGCGATATTTTCAACTAAAAAGGACGATTTTCTTGAAACCATAAAAGATAAATCAGAGGTATTGAACCTAATCACAAAAGGAGCTCGAATATTAACAGGAGTTCCTATTCCAGAAGTAGAGTTTAACAAATTATTTGAGGAAAGAATAAATGATGCATTTCAATATTTAAATAATATAATGTTGGAAACCAGAAAAAATGGGAAAACTCCCATTTTAATACTTGACGAACTTCAAATGATAAAAGACATAACCACCAACGGACAAAAATATTTATTAAAAGAGCTTTTCCAATTTTTAGTATCTCTTACAAAGGAACAACACCTATGTCATGTATTCTGTTTAACCTCAGATAGTCTATTTGCCGAATATGTTTATAATGCGGGAGAATTAGGGGGAAGGGCAAAATATATTTTGGTAGATGATTTTGATAAAGAAACCTCTTTAAGATTCATAAGTTTTTTAGCAAAGGAAAATGGGGTCGCACTCTCCGATAGTGATAAAGAAAAAATATATTCCTATGTTGGGGGAAAACCAAAGGATATAGCTTATGTAGTTGAAGAAAGTAGTTTTAAAGATTTGAAAGAAGTTTTGGAATATTTACTAAATGATAGTATTCAGAAATTGGATATGTTCCTAAATAAATTAGATTACATAACACCAAAAATATCCATTGAAAATGAAATTATTGAAATTAAGAAAGAAGATGTTGTTAATGCACTAAAATTATTTAAAACTAAATATGAGATTGATAAAAATGATGTTAGTATGCCCATCTACATTTATTTAATCAAAGAAAATATTTTATTCCTAAATCCACAAAAAGGGATATTAAAACCACAATCCTATTTAGTATGGAATGCTATTAAGAGGTTGGAATTATGAAATTCTTTAACAGAGAAAAGGAAATCAACGAAATCCTTCATATCTTAGAGGGGGAACCCAACTTAATATACTTTATATACGGCTCTATAAACAGTGGTAAAACTACATTAATCAACCATATAATAAATAATGAATTAAACGATAATTATAAGGTATTTTATATAAATTTTAGAACCTACTTAGTATCAGAAAAAAGAGATTTTATAGAAGCCATATTTACAACAAAAAAAGAGGGTATTTTAGAAAAAATAAAGAATAAATCAGAGGTAATAAATTTAATCACCAAAACTACAAAAACTTTAACAGGAGTCCCTATTCCAGAAGTAGAGTTTAACAAATTATTTGAGGAAAGAATAAACGATGCCTTTCAGTATCTAAACGATGTGTTTTTGGAAACCAAAAAGAGTGGTAAAACACCAATACTAATACTGGATGAATTGCAGATGATAAAGGATGTTACAACAAACGGACAGAAGTATCTTTTAAAGGAGTTATTCCAATTTTTAGTATCTCTTACAAAGGAACAACATTTATGCCATGTATTTTGTTTAACCTCAGATAGTCTATTTGCTGAGTATGTTTATAATACAGGTGAACTCGAAGATAGAGCCGATTATATATTGGTAGATGATTTTGATAAAGAAACTGCTTTAAGATTTATGGATTTTTTAGCAAAGGAAAATAGAGTTTCACTTTCCAATAGAGATAAAGAAAAGATATATTCTTATGTTGGTGGAAAACCCATATTAATTTACAAAGTTATTAACGATATGAGATATAAGAAATTGGAGGATATTTTAAATGAAATGCTTAAAATAGAAATGTCAAAACTAAAAAAATTGTTGATTAGAATAAAAAATGGCAAATATGAAGGAATAAAATATAATGATGTAATTAATGCCCTTTTTTTATTTAAAAAAGAATATATAACTAACGAATATAACATAGATGAGGACATAAAAGAATTTTTAATAAGAAAAAATATTTTATTTCTAAATCCCATTGAAGAATTGATAAAACCACAGTCATATTTAGTATGGAATGCTATTAAGAGGGTGGTTTAATTTTTAATAGGAGCTCATATTAATATATATTAGCTATGTATATATTGGTGAAACCATGAAATTCTTTAATAGAGAAAAGGAAATTAATGAAATCCTTCATATCTTAGAGGGGGAACCCAACTTAATATATTTCATCTACGGCCCTATAAATAGTGGAAAATCCACTTTAATTAGAGAAATCATAACAAATAAGTTGGATAAATCAAAATATATTCCATTCTTTATAGATTTTAGAACAAGGAATGTATTAAATGTGGATAACTTTATTGAATGTTTATTTGAAGTGGATGAAAAATCAAAAGTGGATGATTTTAGGGAGTATGCCAAATCATTAGCTGATTTGTTGATTAATGGGTCGGAGGAATTAAGCAAGTATTATTTAGGAGCTCCGATAAAAATTCCAAAATCATTATTTGACAAAATTTTTACTAAAAAAGATAAATCTGGCGATGTTTATCAATATATAGAATATTTATTTGCTAAATTAAATGAAAAAGGTAAAACACCAATATTGATATTCGATGAGCTCCAAATGATTAAAGGACTAACCTTAAATGGAAATAGATTGGTATTATGGAGTTTATTTCAATTCTTAGTGGCATTAACTAAGGTTCAACATCTATGCCATGTATTCTGTTTAAGTTCTGATAGTTTATTTATTGAGTATGTTTATAATACGGGTGAGCTCGAAGGAAGGGCAAGATATATATTAATAGAAGATTTTGATAAAGAAACCTCTTTAATATTTATGGATTTTTTGGCAAAAGAATTATTAAAATCAGAATTATCAAAAGAACAAAAAGAACTAATCTATTCCTATGTTGGTGGAAAACCCATTGATATATACTATATAATTAATGAAATGAGATATAAGGAATTAGAGGATATTTTAAATGAAGTACTAAATGACAGTATTCAAAAATTAGATATGCTTCTAAATAAATTGGATTATATAACCCCAAAAATATCCATTGAAAGTGAAATTATTGAAATCAAAAAAGAAGATGTTGTAAATGCACTAAAATTATTTAAAACTAAATATGAGATTGATAAAAAGGCTATTAGCACGCCTGTATATATTTACTTAATCAAAGAAAATATTTTATTCCTTAATCCTCAAAAAGGAATATTAAAACCACAATCTTATTTAGTATGGAATGCCATTAAGAGAGTAGTTTAATTTTATGAGCTCCGATAAACATAATATATATTTTTAATTTTATTTTTTAGATTTTTGTAGAGCTCCGATAAATTTTCATTTTTATTGTGGGAGCTCCCATTATTATTAAAACCAATGAGAATATTTAAATAAAAAGAGGAGTAATATAAGTTAAGATTTAATTTTTTGGTATTGGTGTATAGGATGAGCTCAGTTAAAAGGATTGCTAAGAACACGGGGATTTTATTTGTATCCAATATTATATCCAAATTATTTGGTTTTGTTTATACCATATATATGGCTAGATATTTAGGAGCTCAGGGGTTTGGTATTTTATCCTTTGCATTAGCATTTACTGGAATGTTCGGTGTGCTTGCAGATATGGGTTTGCAGCCTTTAACTGTTAGAGAGGTTGCAAGAAATACTGAGCTCAGTGGAAAGTATTTGGGAAATATTGCAGCGATAAAATCTATTTTAGGAATAATTACTTTTGTGTTAATTGTTTTAACTATAAATTTAATGAACTATCCAGCAGAAACTGTTTATGTTGTTTATTTAATTGCATTTAGTGTGTTGATTAATTCATTTAATGGTATGTTTTATTCCATTTATCAAGGTCATGAAAAGATGGAGTATGTTGGTATTGGAAATATAATTAATAGTTCTTTAATGTTTGTGGGTGTTTTTATTGCCATATATCTTGGATTTAATGTTGAAGGGTTTGCATATATATATTTGATTTCTGGAATTGGTGTTTTGCTGTATAATTTAATTATTTCTACATGGAAGTTTGTTAAACCAAAAATTGAAATTGATTTAAAATTTTGGAAGGAATTGTTAAAAGAGGCTTGGCCTTTTGCTCTTATAGGTTTTTTTGTTATTATCTATTTTAGAATAGATTCTATAATGTTATCCTATATGAAAGGAAATGAAGTTGTTGGATACTACTCAGCATCATATAGGCTTATTGATGCTTTATCATCGCTTGTACCTTCAATAATATATTCTGTAATGTTTCCCGTAATGTCTAAATATTTAAATTCAATAAATGATTTAAAAAAAGTTTGGATTAAAGCATTTAATTTATCCTTTATTGTTGGTATTACTACTTCGATTTTTGTCGTAGTTTTTGCAAAATATATTATTTTAATTGTTTATGGATATGGTTATTTACCTAGTGTAATGGTATTGCAAATTTTAATATGGGCATTTTTTATAATATGCGTTAGTTCCATAACTAGTGGATTATTAAATGCTACAAATAAACAAAGGTTGGTGACTTTTGGAGCAGGTGCTGGAGCAATTATTAATGTAATATTAAATATAATCTTAATTCCAAAATATAGTATGGAGGGTGCTGCAATAGCCACCGTTATTACCGAAATATTAATGTTTGTGCTATATATTTATTCAGCTTGTAAATTTTTAAAAATAAATAAATCAGAAATTTTATCATTATTTATATTTTCAAAAAAAGATTTATACATAATTAAAGAATTATTAAAAGGTAAAAAATAATTTAGGTGGTTATTATGGGAAGCTTAAAGGGATATATCAAAAAATTTAAAGAAGATATATTAATTTTATTGGATAAATGTATTACAAATGTTGAAAGGACTGAAAATTTAAAAAGGAAAGAATATTTATTAGTAAGGATGGATTTATTAGGTGATTTTTTTGTATTTTTTCCGTTTTTTTAAGATATATAAAAATTTTTAATAACCATATATTTTTGATAAATAAAATCCATGAACCTATTGTTAAAAAATATACAAAAAATTATATTGCAATTGATTTTAAAAAGTATCGTTTAAATTTAAAATATAGGATATATATTTTAAAATTAATAAATGATTACTATTTTGACTATGCTATTAATCTTATACCACATAGATATCCAAAAATCGCAGACGAACTAATTGTTATATGTAATTCACATAAAAAAATTTGTTATGTAGGGGATGATATAAATATCAATAATTCAGAATATTATTATAATAAATTTTATAATGAAAAAATTCCTTATTTAGAAAGTCTAAAAAATGAGAATAAAAAATATTATCATATATTTGAACATGAAAAAACCATTTATTATCATTTATGTAAAGAAAACAAATTTAAATCCAACATAAAAGACTTTTATTTAAATGCATTTATGGATTTAAAAAAGAAATTGACCAAAAAATACAATTTTAAATATGTTTGTATTATTACTGATGCATCTGCACCATTTAGAAAATATCCACGAGATAAATGGCAAATAATACTAAATAATTTACCAAAAGATGTTAAAATTATTCAAATAGGATTAAATAAATTTCCTCTAAAACATCCAAATCTTATAGATTTAACTGGAAAGACCTCACTTGAAGAGGCTATGTCAATAGTAATGAATGCATCCCTTGTTATAGGTAATGAAACGGGTTTAACTCATTTAGGTTATTTGTCAGGAGTTCCAACTGTTTGTATTCTTGGGGGCGGGCATTTTGGCAGATTTTTACCTTGGGATGAATTTGATGATATTGTTAAGTGTACATATAATAAAATGGACTGTTTTCAGTGTGGTTGGAGATGTAAATATGTAAATTTAAAAAAGGGAGAAGTTCCACCCTGTATAAAAAACATAAAACCTGAAAAAGTTATTGATGCCATAAATGAATTAAATGAGAAATACAATATATTTTAAATGGTGAAATTATGAACTATCCAAGAGTTTCAATAATAATTTTAAACTGGAATGGTTGGAAAGATACAATAGAATGTTTAGAATCTCTTTATAGAATTAACTATCCAAATTATGATGTAATTGTTGTGGATAATAATTCTCAAAATGAATCTATTGAGAAAATAAAAGAATATTGCAATGGTAATATTGAACAAATTCTTCCAGAATTTGTAGCTCTTCGCTCCGCTCCGATTGAAGTTAATTCTAAGTTTTTTAAATATTCAAATGAAAACAAACCCATTAGAGTTTTTGAACTTTCAGAGAATGAAGCAAGAAATAATAAATTTTTAGATAAAGAAAAATATGAAACATTAGAACCAAATAAAAGAATGATTCTAATTAAGAACAAAGATAACTATGGTTTTGCTGGGGGGAATAATGTTGGTATTAAATTTGCTTTGGATGTTTTAAATCCTGATTATATTTTGTTGTTAAATAATGATACTGTTGTAGATAAGAATTTTTTAATAGAAATGGTTAAAGTTGCTGAGTGTGATGAAAAGATTGGGATAGTTGGAAGTAAGATTTATTATTATGATTATAAAGGTAGGGACGATGTGATTTGGGGATTGGGTGGCGGAGGAGTTGATTTAAAAACTGGGAGGGTTTGGCATTATTACTTTAAAAAAATAGACGATAAAACATATAAAGATATTATTGAATGTGGATATATTACAGGATGTTCAATGTTAGTTAAAAATAATGTCTTAAAAATATTAAATGGATTTGATGAAAATTATTTCTGTTATTATGAAGATACTGATTTATCCATTAGATGTAAAAATTTAGGTTATAAATTAGTTTGTGCTACTAAATCTGTTTTATGGCATAAGGTTTCTGTTAGTTCTGGAGGAGATAGCTCTCCAATCACCGCATATCTTACTGCTAGAAATTGTCTATACTTTATAAAGAAAAATAACAAAAAATGGATGTATTGTTCATTAATATATTTACTAACATATAAACACGCTCGAAGATTTGTTAATTTTGTTTTTTTGCAGAAAAAACCTTATTTATTGAAATATTACTATAAAGGAATTTTAGATGGAATTAAAGGAAAAGGTGGAAAAGGAATTTAAGATAATAAAACCTGACTTCCACCATTATCGTAGATTTTATTACATAATTTCAATTGAGAATAATATTTAGAATTTGTAATATTATACCAAATTAATTTAGATGCATATTTATTGTTTTCTACACCTATTTTTTCTTTGATATTTAATCTAACAAGACAAATATAGCAACTTTGAAGTTTTGATATGTTTATATTTTGCGTTAAAGGATGTAGTTCATTGTAAGGTATAAGCCCAAATGTTTGAAATACTCCTGTTGCATCTAAATTACCTTTGGTTATCCATATTTTTAGACAATTGTTTCTGTTTTTTGATATCCATTTTGCCATTAAAATATCACAATCTTGGGGTGAAAACAAATAAAGTGTTCCAATATCTCGCATATCTCCATAATTCATAATAGAGTCCCTACTTAAAGATATTGAATGAACATCACATTTAAACACTTCATTAATAAATCCCGTGGATAATAGCAAATAAAAAGACAAAATTACAGAAAAAATTTTAATGCTTTTTTTCGTTATAATCAAGTTGTAGGTTGTTGTATTATTGATTCTTAATCTCTTATAAATTTCAAAAATTATAGTTTTAAAACCTATTATTGTATATGGTGATAGTAGTATGTATGCTAAAAGAGATAATCTATCTACACCCATAACTGCGAAATATGGAAGTAATGTGGATATCAATATCACAAACCAATATAATGAAAATGATAAATATATTGGTAAATATTTATTATTTACCTTTCTAAGTATTATGTCTATTGTTGATTTTAGACAGCCTATAATTGCAAATAAAAGTAAAGATATACCTATCGCTTTTGATATTATAGAAAATATTGATGTTACCGCAGTTAATACAACTCCTCCTCTTGATGATTCAATGTTAAAATCGTAGATTATTGAATTTATTACTGCGTTTCCAATATTAACTATACTATCAATAACTGATGAATTCGAAATAAAGATATACCATCCTCCGTATAATATAATATAACACAACACAACAAAATTTATAGTTTTAAAGTTTATGTTTTTAATATAAATATTCAATAAATGCATTATTATCAGTGCTGATAAAATCATACCAATAAATAAACTTGCAGTTCCATAATGTGACCACAACAAGGATATCATAAATATTATTAATAATATATTTTTAGCTGTTAAATTTGACTTTGATTTGAACAATACCATATATATCAAAACTAAAAAAAACATTGCTAATTCTTGCTTTCTAGGAATAACTACACTGAAAAATGAACCTTTTGAGATATACAAAAACACTGCAAAAAATATTTCTTTTTCAATTTTTAAAATTTTTAAAATTTTTATATATGAATATATTCCTAATGAAATAAAAGAGATAATAAAGGGATATACTAATTTATAGATTGTAGTAATGCTTAATCCAAAGAACAATACCATCATTGGCGTTAATATAGTATTTCCAACTATTGAGAAATAATTATTATTTATGTTGAGATTTGCCATGCCATGACTTAATGTTAATATTGGAACATATCTTTCACCATCTGCTATATGAACATTGTTTCCTATTAATGTAATATGCCATACTAATGCAATAGCCATAACCCAAATAGCATAAGGATAATATTTTTTATCAATCCAGTTGGTAAAACCAACAATCAATGCAACCAATGCAATAACAACAATCATAATCATTAACAAAATATTATTATGGTAATAATTCACTAAATAAGTTCCAAATATTGCCATAAATGGAATTAAACTAAGAAACAAAACCTGTGGGTTTAATATATCTTTTAAATCTATAAAATCAGGATTATTATAATTTTTATCTCTAAAATAAGCAACAATGCATAATAAAAATATAACCCCTGCCATGGTTAAAGTTATAGGAATTTCTGAGATTGGTTTATCTGTAATACCTAAAATTGGATAAAGCATATTTATTAAAAATCCAACAAACATATCCATAAATAAACTCAGCCCAATGGCATATAAAAAACTCTCAATACTACTTAAATTATGCAATCTTAAAATTCTTAACAATAAATACCCGGGAATAAAAGATAAATAAATAAATCCAACTAACGGTCTTATAATTGGAGTATTAACCCCTAATTTATTTAGTGCAAATAAGCCCAATAAAGATATTTGAAAAAATAAAATAACTATTAAAAATTTTTTAAATTTCCAGTTTTGTAATTTAAATGGATTTTCAAATTTCATAATTATCCCTTAATTTTTTATTATAAACTTCTTCATAAACTTTTAAATGCTCCTCAGCACATTTTTTCCAACTAAATAATTTAGCCCTTTCTAATCCTTTTTTAGATAGTTCTTCCCTTAATCCCTCATTGGTTAAAACTTCATTCATTGCCTTAGCTAATTCATCTACATTATAAGGATTAATCATTATTCCAGCATCCCCTACAACCTCAGGTAATGAAGAAGTATTTGAGGTTATAACTGGTGTTCCACATGCCATAGCTTCCAAAGGAGGTAATCCAAAACCTTCATAAAGAGAAGGATAAACGAATAAATCCGCTGCATTATATAATGCTGGTAAATCCTCATCTGGAACATAGCCTGTGAATATAACATCCTTTTGGAGGTTTAGTTTTTCTATGGTCTCAAAGATAGATTTGTATTTCCATCTTTTTACTCCAGTTAATATCAATTTATGATTTATACCTTGTTTTTTGAGTTTGTAAAGTGCTTTTAATAATGTTGGAATATTTTTCTTTGGTTCCAATCCTCCAACATATAAAATAAATGGATAATTTAAATTGTATTTTTGTTTTACTTCATTTATTTCTTTTTCTTTTAGTGGTTTGTAGTTTTCATTTGCTGCTAAATGAATAACTTTTATTTTATCCTCAGGAATTTTAAAGTATTTTATTATATCTTGTTTTGTGTGGTGTGAGATTGAGATTATTTTATTTGAATTCTTTAAAATTAATGGAAATAAGTATTTATGCATTAATACTTTACTTTTTTTATGGGTTTCGGAATACAGTAATGGAGTTAAATCATAAACAGTTAAAATTTTTTTAGGTTTTTTTAATGATAAAAAAGGTCCAAAATGATACACATCATGAACTATATCAAAATCATGTTTTTTTAATGTATTTGGTGTTATTATCATCTTTTGAATTTCATGTCCAAAAGGTATATTAGGCACGGGAATTATAAGTTCATTTAAAAAATTGTATTTGTTTAACATATTATTTAAATGCTCGCACTTTTTACGATGAATTATAGTTATTTATTATCACTATTTTTTTCATATTCTATTTTAAAAAGTTCCACTAATACATTATAAGTATATGAACCTATTCCAGTTTTTATATCGTCAATTGAATTTGCAATAATTCCTATTTTCATTATTTCCCCTCATTTAATAGTTTTTTATATAGGGAAACATGCTCTTCAGCTATTTTTTTAGATGAAAATGCATCATTTAGTTTTTCCAAATTTTTCTTAAATGTCAGTATATTATTTTTATTATTTAACAATGTAAAAATACCTTCAGCAAGATTTCCAGGATCTTTTTTTTTGACAATTATCCCTATGTTATTAGGTTTAACAATATCTTTAATGCCTCCAACATTCGTAACCACTACAGGTATTTTATAAGCTATCATCTGATGTAGTGTTTGACTTTGTGTTATCTCAGTATATGGCAATACACCAATATCTGAAATGGCAAATATGGCAGGAAGGTCTTTGTCTGGAACATATCCTAATATTTTGAAATAATCCATCAATCCATACTCATTAATTTTCCCCAATAGTTCTTTAAAATAATTTTTTGATGTTTTAGGTATGCCTCCAACTACAATTATTTTATAATTAATACCTTTATTTTTTAAGATAACCGCCGCATCTATTAAATATTCCAGCCCTTTATTTGGACGTATTGCACCCAAAAATAATATTGTATCACATGGAATGTTGTCAAGGCCATAATGTTTAAGAATATGTTTAATGCCATCTTTAGTTTTTTGTGGGGTAGGTATTGGAAAATGTATTTTTTGAATGTTTTTTAATCCATAATATTTTAAAAGTTTCTCAAAATGTTCGTCGGTATGTACTAATACAATATCTGCAAATTTCAAAGATATTTTTTCATATGCCAAAAATAATTTTTTTAAAATTGGGGCGTCCAAATGTTTTAAATATGATTCGGGTTTTTCATGGGAGGTTATCACTACCTTTGAATTAGCAAATAATTTCATGAGAATCATAAATAACGGAAAAAATATACCTACTGATGATGGAGTATATTGTATATGAACTATATCAGGTTTTTTTAATATTATTTCTAAAAAATATATAAGTAGGTTAAATGGGTTTTTAGATTTTAAAAAATTTGACTTACGAGAAATTATATTTATTCCTTGCGATTTTAATTCATTTATAATATTTAAAGAATACTCTGAAATCCCACAACCATTCGTTGGAAAAGTACTTATAAAATATACCTTCATTAATTTCACCTAATAATTTAATTTTAAATATAATATCCCCTTCCAGTTAATGTTCTATTTAATCTATCTGAAATAATACCTATTTTCATAATTATTACCTTTTTAGACTATTATTTACTTATAACTTCTTGGAACACATTTAAGTACTTCTTTGCAATATTTTCCCAACGGAATTTATGTTCCGCAGTTTTTCGTGCATTGATACCCATTTTCAATCGGGTTTCGTCATTAGATAATATTTTAATAATTTTTTCAGAAAGTTCGTTTGGATCTTTTTGATTTACTAAGTATCCATAATTAGCATTTTTTGGAATAATATCTGGAATTCCTCCAACATTTGTCCCAATTACTGGCTTGCCTAATGCCATCGCTTCAACCAATACTAATCCTAAACCTTCAGTATCTCCTGAAGAATCCACAATTGATGGCAGTACGAATAAATCACAGGATTTATATGATTTTATCAGTTCTTCTTCGGAGACTGCCCCTAAAAACTCAACATTTTTTGATATATTTAATTTTTGAGATAATCTTATAAGATTATTTTTTTCAGGCCCGTCTCCTGCAATAATCAATTTAGATTCGGGAAATACCCTTAAAACTTCTTTCATTGATTCTATAAGATAATTAATACCTTTTCTTTTAACCAACCTTCCACAAGTCATTATTGTGTATTTCCCAGAGGATTTACTTGACATATATTCATTTGGATCATAATTTTCAAAGAATTTTTCATCTACTCCATAAACTATTACTTCTATATGTTCTTTGGGGATATTCTCGAGATTATCCAATGTAAATTTTTTTGTGAATGTACTTATGGATACCACTTTATTAGAATAAAGCAGGGACTTCCTCAATATATATCTTAAAAAGGAATATTTGTTTATTGTTAATGCAATGTCTGCACCATAAATAGTCGTGACTATAGGTATTTTTTTAGAATTTATTAAACTTGTTGCGAGAAATCCTGAAGGAATAGCCCAGTGTGGATTTATTATATCAAAATTATATTTTTTTGTAAGTTTTAGCAATGCGATGCTCATTGATGTTATGAACGGCAAAAGTTGAATTTTAACCATGTTTTTTTTGACATTCTCAGGAATTCCTGGAAAATATGCAACATTTTCAAATTTTTGTGGATACATATATTTAAATCGATGTATTTGCACTCCATCCATAATTTCTTCACTTAATAAATTATTTGCATGTGGTGCAATAACATGAACTTCAGCACCTAATTTTACAAGATTTTTAGCTAGTTGATGTAGGTAAATACTATCAAAATCCCCTTTCCATCGAGGATACCCTGTAGCAAGAATACATATTTTCATAATTTCCCATTTATCAGTTGTATCTTATCATATTAAATATTTCTTTATAAGCAATATTTCCTAATAAGCCCAAATGTCTCATCAGCATGTTCCTTTGTGGATACTCCAACAACAACAGATTTTATATTTGGTAATGTGCCTAAATACTCGTAAGCTTCTTTTGGTTTTAAATAACCTGCGGCTAATGTACTCATTGCCATTACATCAACATCATATTCATTTAAAACTCTTTCACATTCTTCTTTTGAAGGGTTCATCTGAAAACCAACTTTATTAAATGATGCCATAATAAGCGGTTTTTTAAACCCCCATTCATCAAACTTCATAACCATTCTTGCAAAATTAAATGTTCCAAATGAAGGAATAGCATCGTATTCATCTTTCACATGGTCAATATAGGTTCCAAAAATCTCTTCAGCATCCATTGCAAGAGCCAGATCAGCAAATACATTGTGAAAAAACACTGCCTTTACATTTAAATCATTGAATGGAATTAATTCTATATCAATTAGCGTTGATAGTAATTTACCAATATCTTGTTGCAATACGCCCATACCTCCTTTAAATAATATTTTCAACTTTTTAGATGTGCTTACTGAGCCGAATATTTCATTAAACAACCCCATAACTCCCTTTTCATTTGCTTTTCTAACATAGCCCTGAGCATAAGGCAACATTGGATAAAAATTTATCTCATCAGCTAATCCTTCATTTTTTAGATAACTGAGTATATCTTTTGCCTTTGGGTGTGTTGATAGCATCATTCCTTTTACATTATTATCCAATGAATATTTTATAACATCCCCTATATTTTTCATCTGACTAAATTTCTCAACTCTACTTCTTGCAGCGTCCTGGCTAAGATGATTAACTCCAAAAAATTGATTATGTCCTAAAACAATCGGGTCAATATTAGTAGTCATTTAAATCACCTCATAATCAACATCCACAGTTTTTCTTTCTTCTGCAGATTCATATATTGCATCATTAACACATTGGACTTTATATCCATAAAATACATCAATATTTGATTTTTCATTATTTTTTATACAATTTACCATGTATCTATCTTCCCGAGTATATTCTGGACCTCCAATATCCACTTCTACGCCTCTATATAAATCCTGTTTGTAGAGAGTTGTAAATTTTTCTTCGCTGTCTCTATAATATTTTAGATAGTCGTCATTCACAACAAGCATGCCTTCGCTACATTGAATTTCTATTTTTATTTCTGGAAGTCTATAATTCCTTACACTCCATGAAGCATCCAAATATCCTTCTAATCCACTGTTAAATATTATGTATGAATGGATAAAATCTTCCACTTCATTAGAATAATATGATTTCGAGCTCCCCGATACTGTTGCTATATCTCCAAAATACCATAACAATACATCAACCAAGTGTGTTGCAAGTATATTTAACACTCCTCCACCACTTGATTCTTTTTTATATCTCCATCCTTTTCCCTTAGAAAATAATTGAGACACATACATGTGTGAATTAAGATATATTGGCTCCCCAATTATTTTGCTGTCTAATATCTCTTTTGCCTTTGCAAAAGTATCCACAAAGTGCTTACAGTATCCAATCATGTTTATAACTTCTTTTGCATTGTTCATTGATTTGATTAAATCGCTACAATCATTCTTTGAAATTCCGAGTGGTTTTTCTACAAAAAAATTTATTCCCGATTCCACACAACTTTTTGACATGTTTGTATGAAACGCGGTAGGTGTTGTGATATATACCAAATCTAAATC
This sequence comes from Methanothermococcus okinawensis IH1, assembly GCF_000179575.2. Lineage (NCBI taxonomy): Archaea > Methanobacteriati > Methanobacteriota > Methanococci > Methanococcales > Methanococcaceae > Methanothermococcus > Methanothermococcus okinawensis. The sequence goes on from NC_015636.1 coordinate 1,348,964, forward strand.
TTCTTTACTAAACATTTTTTGATAATCTGTATATACATTAACATTTTTTAAAACTTTTTTAATATTTGAAGATATTAATTTTTCTTTTTCAGCTATTGCCACAACATTTACATCGTTAAAACTATTTAATATGCCTGTATGAAGAATCCCCATTTTTCCAAGTCCAATTAGTCCAACATTAACATTTTTCATAATTTCACCTTTATATTTTAATACTATTATCAAGAATAGAAAAAATCGCAATGGCAATAATAATAAAAGCTATTTCCTAATCCATGCTTTTAACATTACAGGAAATGCTATAAATGGATACTTCAAAACCTTTAATCGAGAAACTCCATGCATTCTTTTTTCAAATATAATTGGAACTTCTTTATATCTCAAACCTTTTTTACCAGCCCTTATTATAATTTCCTGATGAATACCCCATCTATCAGCCTTTAAATCAAGTTGTTTGGCTGCATACTTGCTAACTGCAACTAAACCACTTTGTGAATCTGTTGTTGGAACTCCCGACATAATCCTTGTTACAGTGGTGGATATATTGTTGCATAATATTCTTGTCTTATAATTTATATTTGCTCCATCACTATATTTACCAATAAATCTTGAACCTACAACTATATCTGCTTCATCATTTATAATAGGTTCGCAAACTGGTAAAATATCCTCCTTTCTATACTGCCCATCGGCATCAAAAATAAAACAAATATCATACTCAGAATTAATAAAATATTTATAACCTTCCCTAATTGCAACCCCTTTCCCTTTATTCTCTTCAAAGGTAATTACTTCAACACCGCATTCCTTTGCATACTCTGTGGTATTATCGGAGCTCCCATCATCAACAACTAAAATTCCATCAACAATATCTTTGATATTTTCAATTACTACCTTAATAGATTTTTCTTCATTATAGGCGGGTATTAATGCTAAAAGTTTCTTTTTATTCATGATATCCTCATCTTAAAAATTTTAAAAATAAAAATTATTACTGAGCATATGACTCCCCTTTAAATTTATTTCAATTTAATCCTTTCCAAATCCTTCTCAACCATCATCTTAACCAATTCTTCAAATTTAACTTTTGGTTCCCATCCGAGCTCCTTCTTAGCCTTTGAGTAATCACCAATTAATATATCAACTTCCGCAGGTCTGAAAAATTCAGGATTGACCTTTACCAAAACCTTTCCAGTGTTAGCATCTTTACCAATTTCATTAATTCCTTCCCCTTCCCATTCAATATCAATTCCTACAACCTTAAAGGCATTTTCAACAAATTCTCTAACTGTATGGGTTTCATTTGTTGCTAAAACAAAGTCATCTGGTTTATCGTGATGTAATATTTTCCACATACCATAAACATAATCCCCAGCATAACCCCAATCCCTTTTAGCACTTAGATTCCCCAATTCAACATAATCTTGTAATCCATTATATATTTTGGCAACAGCCATTGTTATTTTTCTTGTTACGAATTCTGGGCCACGCATGGGGCTCTCATGATTGAACAGGATACCATTGCTCATAAATAAGTTATAGCTTTCCCTATAATTTTTAATTGTCCAAAATCCTGCCAATTTGGAAACTCCATAAGGGCTTCTTGGATAAAAGGGTGTGGTTTCCTTCTGTGGAATTTCTTGAACCTTTCCATATAATTCAGATGTTGCAGCAAAATAAAGTTTTGAAGATGGTGAATATTCCTTCACTGCATTAGCTACATTTAAAGTTCCACCAATATTAACATCATAGGTAAATCTTGGGTTTTTAAAGGAGAATCCAACAAAACTTTGAGCAGCTAAATGATAAATTTCATCAGGTTGAATTTTTTTAATAGTCTCATCAATAAACAAATTGTCTGTAATATCTCCCCAATGAATATTTATTTGTTCCAATTCTTCCTTTGGTAGATGTTCTAAATTTCCCAAGGAATTTTGGCTATTTCTCCTAACAATTCCATGAATTTCATATCCTTTTTCCAAAAGTAATTTTGTTAAATAGTACCCGTCCTGTCCTGTTATACCAGTTATAAGTGCCTTTTTCATATTATATCACCAATAATATTTTTAAATATACCTATTTTCCTTTAACCATTCAACATAATCCTTAACGGCATCTTCAAAATTCCATTTAGGTTCATAACCTAAATATTTTTTAGCATTTGTTAGGTCTGCCTGAGTAAAATCTTGATAAAATTCTTCATAGGGATTATCAAAATATTCAGGTTTATAATCAAAACCTAAAACATCATTTAAAACTTCTATAATATGATTAAACGAAACAGCATTTCCACTACCTGCATTTACAATGTAGCTCTCCTTAGCATCCAATGCCAATAAATTTATTTGAACAATGTTTTTAACATAAACCTGGTCTCTCTTCTGTTCTCCCCATTTGAATATTCTTGGATTTTTTCCATCAGCCATCTGTTTAGCCAACTGCCAAACCATTGAGGCCATTTTTCCTTTATACTGTTCCCTTGGTCCAAAAACATTGAAATATCTTAATCCTACTATATGACTGTCAGGATATTTTTTCATATATTTTTTAGCTATGCAGTCACATATCCATTTTGAAAAACCGTATATGTTATTTGGTTTTCCAGCGTATTCTTCCTTTTGAGGAGATTTGGCATTACCATAAGTTGCCGCAGAGGATGCATAAATAAACTTTATATCGTTTTTAACGGCAAAATTTAGAAGTCTTCTGAAACCTTCTGTATTTATTTGCATCATTAATTTTTGGTCTTTAACTGTTGTATCTGTTATGGCAGCCTCATGAAATATAGCATCGATATCTTTAAATTTATTTAAATCAACATCTAAAATACTCTCAGAAATAACATCCCCTTCATAACCATGGAGATTTTTAAAATTCCCACTTGAAAAATCGTCTAAAACTACTGTATCGTATCCTTTATTCTGCAATTCCAATGCAATATTGGAACCTATAAATCCTGCACCGCCTGTAATAAGAGCTCTCATAATTACCTCTCATTTTATTTTGTATTATATTATTATGTATATGTTTATGTATATATATTATTATCGTTTTTATTTTATATAATTTTCTAAATAAAGTATTATTTATTAATTTTCATTTATATTATCGGAGCTCCGAAGTATTATTCCAACTTTTCCTGTGGTTTTAACTCCCCAGTTTTTTTAATTTATAGAGTATCTTTTATTTACCGAGCTCCGAATATTAAAGAACTTTTAAGTATTCTTCCACATTATTACCAAGTGATTTGGATAATATCTATTAATTTTATAGGTTTTCCACCAAAATAATGCCATACAGTTTCTTATTTAGTTAGTTTATCTTAAACTACTCTTTTAATAGCATTCCATACCAAGAATGACTGTGGTTTTAATGTTTCCTCAGTAGGATTTAAGAATAAAATATTTTCCTTAATCAAATAACTGTAAATATGTAGTGAAATCTCTTTTATAGGTATCTTATATTTGTTTTTAAATAATTTTAAGGCGTTTAATACATCTTTTTTATTGATTTCAATAATATTATTTCCAATTTCTATTTTTGGTTTGGAATATTCCATTATTTCTAAAAACATATTTAATTTAGAGACTTCTACTTTAAGCATTTGGTTTAATATATCATCTAGTTTTTTATATCTTATCTCATCAATTATATTGTAAATATCAGCTGGTTTTCCACCAACTAATGAATAGATTTGTTCCTTTTGTTCTTTTGGCAGTTCTGGTTTGTTTAATATTTCTTTTGCTAAGAAATCCATAAATCTTAAAGAGGTTTCCTTATCAAAATCATCAACTAAAAGATGTTTTGCCCTACCTTCGAGCTCCCCTGTATTATAAACATATTCGGCAAATAAACTATCGGATGTTAAACAAAACACATGGCATAAGTGTTGTTCCTTTGTAAGAGATACTAAGAATTGAAATAGTTCTTTTAAAAGATATTTCTGTCCATTGGTAGTTATGTCTTTTATCATCTGCAACTCATCGAGAATTAAAATTGGAGTTTTTCCATTTTTTCTTGTTTCCAACATTATATTATTTAGATATTGAAATGCATCATTTATTCTTTCCTCAAATAATTTGTTAAACTCTACCTCAGGAATAGGAACTCCTGTTAGTATCCGAGCTCCTTTTGTGATTAGGTTTAATACCTCTGATTTATCTTTTATAGTTTCAAGGAAATCATCCTTTTTAGTTGAAAATATCGCCTCTATAAAGTCCTTTTTTTCAGATATTAAATAAGTCCTAAAATTTATATAAAATACTTTGTAATTATCATCCAATTTATTATTTATTATATGGTTGATTAAGGTTGTTTTACCACTGTTTATAGAGCCATAGATAAAGTATATCTGGTTAGGTTCTCCTTCGAGTATTGAAGTTATTTCTTTAATTTCTTTTTCTCTGTTAAAGAATTTCATAATTCATCCCTCTATATTTTATAATCATAATTTTTGGAGCTCTCATATAATAAAGTTAAACCCTATTCGGAGCTCCCATACTTTTATATTTTTAACTCATTTTTTTATTATTTATACTAACATATAAAATGCAATATATAAAAAACGAGGTTAGAAAGCTTAGGAAATAGTACTTTGAAAATCCTTCAACACTTCATTAATTGCCAATAATTCCAACTTCCCCTGTGGTTTTAACTCCCCAGTTTTGATATTAACAAATAGTATATTCTTTTTAACTGCCCAAATTATATCATCCGTTAATTCCTCATAAATAAAACTATCAGCATGTTTATATCTGCCAAATAAAACTAAAACATTTTTATATAATATATTGTTCTCTCTTTTCAATTTATAGAGTATCTTTTATCTGCCGAGCTCTGAATATTAACGAACTTTTACAGTATTCTTCCACATTATTATTGAGTGATTTTTCTTGGATAATATCTATTAATTTTATAAGTTTCCACCAAAATAATGCCATACAGTTTCTATTTCTTCTAAATTAAAATTATTTTTCATTAAAAACTCTTTTGTAGTTTCATAATCAAAATCATCTACTAAGTAGTATTTGTATCTATCCTGCAACATTGCCTCATTGTATATTTTATTTATAAACAAACTATAAGAGGTTAAAACAACCACATGACTAAGATGCCTCTGTTCAGTTAAACTTATAAAAAAGTTAAATAATTTATAAATTAAGTATCCATTTATTTTTAAATCCTCTATCACTTGAAGGTTCTTTGGAGCGGAGCGACAAAGATTTTGGAAAACAAAGTTTTCCAAGACATCGATTATTAGTATTGGTTTTTTCCCATTATTCTTTAAATTCTCAAAAAAACATTTAGTATATAATAAATACATCCTCTGATTTATTTTCATCTAATATTTCATTTAATAGTGTTTTAGGTACTGGAATACCCTCCAAACTGTGTGGCATATCAATTAATAAATCTTTAAAGTATTTTTTAATATTCCTACTGTCATAAGATGAAACCTCAAATAAAACCTTTATGAACTCATCATATTTTGATATAAAGTGAGCTCTTAAATCTATATAAAAAGCAACATATTCCTCATCCAAATTTTTAATTACTTCATTTATTAAAGTGGTTTTGCCACTATTTATAGGACCATATATAAAATATATCAAATTAGGTTCAAATAGTAATAGTTTTTTTAAATCATTTAGCTCCTTTTTTCTATCAAAAAATTCCATGAAACCACCTATTTTCCAAACTTAGCCTTAACCACCATTATGGTTGAGAGATAATTTTATAAATTCCATTTGGAGCTCCGATATTATATATAAGGAGGAGCTCTTCTAATTTAATATCATTCTAAATTATTACCTTTTTCCTAATAAATTTTTTTAGTTTTGGCTTCATTTTAATTTTAGACAGGATTATGTATTATGTAATACCTAGTTTGGATTTTATCAGATTTATAATGACATTCATAACGATTTTAACAACCATTGCTATCTCACCGAATATGGAGGTATTATTTTTTTCCTTAGAAATATTCTTTTCTTTAATGGCATAATATCCTGATTTTGATATGTCAATGGTTATTTTACTGTTATTTTTATCATAAACATAAGGTATGCTTTTCCAAGATTTTATCTGCTCGTCATAATATAGTATTTTTAATTCCTTGTCTTTTGGAATATTTATGGATATTTTAAGAATTAAGGGCTTGTTAAATTCTGCATTATTTGGTGATATGTAGTAAGCTAATGTAATATTTGGAAGACTTACCTCTTTTATCTGTATATCTCCAGCTTTGCTAATTTTTGTTCCATCGGATATTATCAATGTAGCATTTCCCACATGGTTTATTACTGTGCCATATACTATATTTCCTTGATTTTGACTGTTTTTGGTGTTGTTTTCTTTTATATTGTTATTTTTATTGTTATTACTATTTATATTATTTTTATTATCTGTGTTATCTGCATCATTTTTACTTTTATTTTGGTATGTCATATTATTTGTATTGTTATCACTTTTAACTGTTTTATTTTCAGAATTTTCCTGTTTTTGATAGTTAATGTATATAATTTTACTGTTTTCATTGTTGTATTTATCTTTTGCAATTATTTTGAATGTATTGTTGCCCTCTTTTAAAGTAAGAGCTCCGGTGTAATGATTGCCTGATTTTTTATAATTTAATTTATTATCGTTTAAATAAAATTTTACATTATAATCCGATTTATCTTCAACAATTACATCAAAATTAACATTAGAGATATTATAATCTCTTTTTGATGGAGATAATATTGTTATTCTTGGAGGTTCTTTATCCGTGCTATTATTGGAGGAATTCGTATTATTAACTACTGGCGGAGCAGGTGGAACTGGCGTATTGCCTTCTATTGTTATTGCCTTATTTACTCCCCCGATATTCAAATATACAGTGGTTCCCTCTGGAATGTTGTTTGTCTTATATGAATATTTAAAATTACCATTATCATCTGCCTTTACAGTTGTAGATGCAATGATTTTTAATTTTATAGGTTTTGAAGTGTCCTTAACAGTTCCCCAAATTTTTATATCGTAGGTTCCAGTAGGCACATTTGACTGAGAAACTGTTGCTATTCCTTCTGAATTTGCATTGGCACTTTTTGTGACCCAAATACCCATTTTTACAGAAATTGATAAATCATTTACATTTTCTCCAATAACTTTAAAATTATTTGGAGTATTTGGTATCTCAACATTATTCATGATATATCCATAATAGGGTGGTGATACCATAGGATTTACTTCAAACCATGCCTGACAGTTTATATCTTCATTTGGATTAGTCATTCCTGTTAATGTTAAAGTATCCCCTACTTTTGGGTTTGAGGGCGTTATTTGAATATTGGATACTGTTGCATATGCCGATGAAACAATAAATCCAAAAATGATTAGAAATAGTGGTATTTTTTTAATATGCCTCACCTCGACAAAGTGGTATTTTTATCGGTAAATAGCCAGTATGTTTTAAAAGGTTTTAGGTATGAGTTATTTTGGTAGATTTCACCCTCGGTAGATATTATCCTATAATATATATTGGAATTTTTGAATAATTCATTAATTGGAATATTGCCATTTCTAAGATTCCAATCGTTGTTATTTGGTGTAGTTCCTATTAAATTGTACCCTTTATAAACAATTCTTGAATAATTGGATTTTTTGTTGGAGTAATATACATTCATTTCTGTATCATTCTTAGTATATATAAAATATCCATAAAGTGCATTTAAACTATTATTTCTATTTAAAATCCATTTTTGATTGCCATATGATATTATCAATTTGATATTGGAATTATTGCTAAATGATATATTTGAATTATAAGGAACAGATATGGCATTCCATCCCTTATTTAGGTATAATTTATGTCCTGCAATGGATATATTTTTGCTAATATTTCCAACAGTTAGATGTAAGATTGTGGTTTTAGGTATGGCATTTATAACCTTATATGAATATTTAAAATTACCATTATCATCTGCCTTTACAGTTGTAGATGCAATGATTTTTAATTTTATAGGTTTTGAAGTGTCCTTAACAGTTCCCCAAATTTTTATATCGTAGGTTCCAGTAGGCACATTTGACTGAGAAACTGTTGCTATTCCTTCTGAATTTGCATTGGCACTTTTTGTGACCCAAATACCCATTTTTACAGAAATTGATAAATCATTTACATTTTCTCCAATAACTTTAAAATTATTTGGAGTATTTGGTATCTCAACATTATTCATGATATATCCATAATAGGGTGGTGATACCATAGGATTTACTTCAAACCATGCCTGACAGTTTATATCTTCATTTGGATTAGCCATTCCTGTTAATGTTATATTATCATCTATATTTGGAATATATGGATTTATAAATATACTTGAAATAGCACAATTTGAGTTAATCAAAAATAATCCAAAAATAACCACCATTGTAAAAAATGTTATATTTTTAATAAAAATCACCCCTCCTTATGACTTAATAATTATAAAATTTTAATTATCATATTTATAATTTTTTAAATTTAAAAAAGATATATCCTAAAAAAGAAAGAAATAAAATAATTATTTATTGTTGCTCTACTGCAACAATTTTTTTATCTACTGTATCGTAGGCAGTTCCTATAACATAGGCATTTGATATATTTTGTAGTTTTAAGGTAACTGAACTACTTGTTGTAGATGGACTGTATGTTGCTGATGCAGTATCTGGCGTGAATATTGTTCCTACTATATCGTTTATTTTTGATGCATTTATTGGTATTAAATCATTGTTATTTACTACTATTTCTGTTCCACTGTTTCCAGCTACTGAAACATTGAATAAGTTGTTGTTTGGATTTGTTCCAACTACATTTAAGGTTATTCCTGCATTCTTATTTATCATTGCCAATCCATATCTTACATTATGTGTTGGAGTGTCATTTATTGAGATGTTGTATATTGAACCATTGGCGAAAGGATTTGTTCCTACATAGGTTAATGTCATATTGTATTTCATTACTTCAAATCCGCCTACTGCAAGGATTTTTACATAAGTGGCATTCCATGGAGTATATCCTCCTTCTGTAATTACTACGGCTACATCACCGCTGAAATCACTTGCTGGTAATGTCCATGTAGCCTTATTATTAGATACTGTTTGGACGCAGTTGTATTTGCTATACTGGTTCATTTCAATGAGTCCAATTAAATCACTTGCATTTCCATTGAGCATTTTATTTATGGCATTTCTTAGAGATTTTCTATTGCTTATTACTGAAAGTGTAACATTTTTACCATTCATATTTGCATTGTTGTAGGTTATTGTAATGTTATCTCCATTGTATGATACTGTGTTGTAATTGTTCATTGCTTCAATTACTGATTCCACACTTGCATTATCTTTAAAGTATATATCTATACCTTTGTTTGTATCCTTTTTATTAACAACATTTACATTTGCTGTTATATGTGGTAGATTAATAGTTTTAGTTCCTGCAATTGATAATGTATTGTTATCCTGCCCTGCGAATTCGATAGTTTTTCCATTTGCTATAATTTTTATTGCTGGTTTTTCTGCAACTGGCTGAGTTACTGAAACTGTTATTACAGCTGAAACATCATATACTCCATCCGATACTGTCAATGTAATATTGTAGGTTCCATCTGCTGGATAGGTTATGTTTATTGTTTTTCCACCATCGAGGTATGAAACACTCTGAGCTCCTGGTGCTGACCATGTGAATGTTAAATTTTTACCTTCTGGGTCATGCGAATTTGACGCATTTATTAATACATTTAATCCATTTTCGATGCATGGATGATCTATTATTGGTGGTTGGTTTATTGCTTTCATACTCAATGTAAAACTTACTATTGGGTCATCTTTTAAGAATAATATTAAAACCCCATTAGCTGCATCATATTTGTAGTAGTTTCTCTGCGTTCCGGTTCCATCATATTGTGGTATAGCTCCCAATCCTTCCTTATATACATTATCTACTGGGTTATTGCCCACTGGTATGGCTACTACTGCGTAGGTATCGTTTGTAGATTTATTAAATTTAATCTCTGTATTTACCGTAGCTTTATTTGTATCTCCATTAATACTGATATTTTTAACATCTACTGATATATCACTTACATCTTTACTTGCAACAACTACTGGTTTTATAAGTGTTTCTGTTAAGGTTGAAGTATTTTGGATTTCTTCTGCCCTGTCTAATGCATCTTTAACATTTTCTAAATGAATTGTAGTATTTTCTATTCCAGATGTATTTGAAGTATTTGTTGTAGGTATTGCAATATCTAACGATTTAGCCCCTACTGTGGTATTTATAACAAATGCATTTGTAGCATTATCATTTATTTCAATGCTTGTGTTTGTTGTTGTGGTTGTATTTACAACTTGCAACGAAACACTTTTACCTGAGCTCGTGGTTTTTACTTCTATCTTAGGAATTACAACATCCATCACAAATGTTTTATTTATTTCTGGATGATTTTTCAAAGCAAATATAACTTTTGCCTGATATGATTTTCCAGTGGATAATGCTGAGGTATTTTTAATGTTACATGTTATATTTTCAGAAGTATTTACTAAATTAGTATTTGTATTAACATTAAGACTTGTAGATGTGTTTGTTATAGTTATGCTCTTATTTTTATAATTTGTAATGGTTATAGGAATAGATTCATCTACATTTCCACTAACAATTTTTGATAAATATTCTGGACTTATATCAAAGTATTTTAAATTCACAGTTTCAGATGATGTAGTAGCTTGGTCTTTATCGTCATATACTGTTAGTGTTGCAGTATATTTTCCCTGCATTAAGTAATTTTTTGATATTGTTAAACTGTTTGATTTTCCTGAGATATTTTTTATCTCTTTTGTTCCATCACCGTATTTTAATACAATCTTTTTCAATTCCTTGTCATCACTTACATTTATGTTAAATGTTGCCTTTAATCCGTCAACTGAAATATCAAATTTATTTATAACTGGTTTTTCATCTACTGGTGGTGTGTATCTACCTCCACTAACTGATGGAGTAGTTTTTATTGTGGTAGATGATACCCCCAAATTACTTGCAACATTTGATATAATGCTTGATATTGATGTGCTATCACTTGAAACTGAAATCCCTGGTGCAAATGTAAGTTTTGAAATTATGTTATCTATTATATTTTCTTTTGATACTGGAATTGGAGCTATTGCACCCACATAACCCTTAACAAAACTTACTATTGCATCCATTACTGGATTGTTGGTTTTTTCAGCATAAACAACTGCAACATCTTTATTTTCAGCATTAGGGTTTATTTTTGGAACAAACGATAATGCAGTTTTTATAACTGAATCTTCACTGCCTGATGCAATAAATGTATTTTTTGCCTGTGTTGATACTGTATTTGTTATTATTTTTGGAACTTTACTGCCTATAATTACTGCATTTTCTGGTTTTGTAGTTTTTAATAAATCTGCTACTTTATCATCTTTATTTAATCCATAATATACAACAGGAGCTCCGAAGCTCACTGCCACAGGAATTATTTTCTCATCAAATCCTTCTGCAATTACAATATTATTTGCCAATTCAGGCTTTTCTTTTTTAATAACTTCATACATTTTTTGGGAAGTCTCAACCCTTGTTTCTCCCCATATTCTGTTGGTATTTATATTTAACTTACTTATTTGGCTTTCCACATTGTTGCTAACTGCAACTGGACCTCCGACAATTATTACTTTATTAATATCATTTACTTCAAGTTCTTTTTTGGCGTTATCTGATAATTTATCTGTTGGAGTATATACCAGCTTGTATCCCATTGCTTTGGCGTATGGTGCTGCAACAACGGCATCTGCTGGGGTAGATACTACAACTGCTACATTTTCAGTAGTCTCTGAGGCAAAACTCAAAGGTAATGCCCCTAAAATTACTATCAAAGATAGCAGTATAGAATATGCTTTCATAGAAATCCTCCCATTTTTTTATTTGGTATGTATATTGCTGTATGTTATACATAATATATTTATAGTTATTTTATTATATTAAGTTTATTATTTAAAATTTAATAATGTTTATATTAATTAATGTTTAATACCTGATATTTCTTAATATATTAATCTTACTATTCTATAATCTAATATATGGTAGATTAAATTATTATTTTCAGAAAATATAGATATTATGGTGTTTTAATGAAAAAATGTCTATTACTAACTATAATATTATTTTCATGTCCAATAGTGTTTGGCGACCAGATTATTGGTGAAAATGAAATAATATTCAATTATTTTCAAAGCCTTATCGATGATGGACATACCAATCTAAATTTATTAATTGAGGGCAATAAAGCAGAGCTCCTATCTGCCAATGTTTTTAATGTTTCAAAAGATTTAAAAAAGCACAATGTAAATCATACAATTTTAAATATTGCCCCAGTTTTTGAGGAATTTTACAATTCTATCAACAATATTACAATCAATTACAACAATATGATAAAATATAGGGATGTTAAAAATTCACACGATTATATAATCTTTAAAACATCTTTAAAAAATGTTCATAGAAATTTAATGGTTTTAAATGATTCGTTAAATAAAATAGATAACATAGCTTTAACTGATAAGGACGGAAAAGTCTTAAAATTTGATACTTCCAATGTTAGAAGCGATATAAATACTATGCTAAAAGATACTATAAAGTATTCCAATAAATTAAACAAAATCAAACCAGAAGGTTTTGTTATATACTCGGATAAAAATAGCGTTTTTATTAATTCTAATATAACAATATATGGATATGTTGGTAATAACATAATAAATAACACAATAATCAACAAAACATTAAATAAAACAGCAAATTCAATAACTCTCTATCACAATAATATATCATACAATATTACACTAAAAAACAATAGTTTTTCAAAAACATTTTTACTAAATAAACTTGGGAACCATATATTTTACGCAAAATCATCGTCAAAAACTTCAAACATACTAAATATAACCTGTTTAAAGATTCCAACATATATAGATGTAATTTACAATAATAAAGAATATGTGGGCAATAATGCAAACCTAAAAATAAAATTATACGATTATTACGGCAATGAGTTAAGGGATAATATATATATTCATTATTTAAACAAACATGAAACTGTTAGAGCTCCTACAAACCTAAGTATAAAATCAAATTTAGAGAAAAATATAACTGTAAATATAATATATAACGGAAATAATATCCATAACAACTCCAAAAAAACAATCACCATAAATTTTGTGAGGATTCCTACCTATATAACTGCAAATTATAATAAAGATAAAATAATTGGCAACCTATTTGATAAAAATAACAATTTATTGAACAATAAAATTATCTATTTGGTAATTGATAATAAAACATATACTTCAAAAACAAAAAATGGAATTTTTGAATTTAATATATCAAATAATAGCCTTGGTAGATGTTATATATTTTTCAAAGGGGATTATAAATACCTGCCATCTAAAAAGTTAATTAATGATAAAAATATCATGCCATTATTCAGCAAAACCTCCAACAATGGATATATTTTAAGTTTTATAATACTAATTATTTTGATGGTTTTGATATCATACAGGATGAAAAAACATGAAAACATGGTAAATATAAATGCTAAAAGTGATGATACCATTTACAACAATATCGATATAAAAATAAAGAACATATATTCAGAATTTGAAAAATATATATCTAATAAAAAATATGTCGAAGGAATAATTAAAGCATATTGCTCGTTTGTTAATAAATTAAATATTAAAAAATCTTTAACTCCAAGGGAAATATGTAATAGATATAACCATATAAAAGGTTTAAAAACTATAACAAAAATCTTTGAAAAGGTATATTATGGTAATATAAAACCTGAAAAAGAAGATATCGAAAAATATGATAAATTCTTTAAAGAGGATTAATATGCAAAATAAAGCCGAATTTTTACAAAATATGTTTAAATATTTTTTAAAATTAAGTTTTTTGAAGAAATTTTTTATAACATATGTTGCCTGTTGGAGTGGATTTTTATCCATGGTTCTTTTTTCTAAAATATTGTATTTTCTTTTTGGTAGAAATACCTTAAATGTCGCGGGAAATGTTGCATCTCAAAAATTTGAAGTTATATCTGGTGCAGTTTCACACCAGGTTGGCTATAACTATCTTTCAATATCTTTATCGTATTTTATAAGTAATTCTATAGCATGTGTGGTAATACTGTTGGTATTTCCTCTTGTAGCCTATTTGTATAAAAAAGATATGGCAAATAATATGAAAGATAATATAAAAAATAATATAGAAAATAATAGGAGCTCCCTCAAAGATTATTTAAATACCATGATTTTATTTTATATCATAACTGTAATAAATCCATTAACTGGAATTTTGGGTTATAATATCAATATTAAAGATATAGCAGTATTATTACCTCATGGTATTTTTGAATTTGCAGGATTTGCACTTTCAATAGTGATGGGTATCACAATAGCAAATAAAATTCTACCATTAAATGAGATATATATAGGTGAAAATAAAAAAGATAGAAAACTATCCATAAATATAATGAGTATAATAAAGGGGATAAATGATAAAAGCATATTAAAGGATATGTTAAAAATTATAGCTATATTTATACTCATTGGAATTGCGGCATCATTGGAGCCATTGGATTGGCTTATATATGAATATGCAAAGTATAATAATCTAAACATAATACAGGTTATGGTTGAAGTGTATAGGGAATTATTATTTTATATATTTTAAATCTTAAACCCTAAATTTAATGCAATAATTATTATATTTTTATATTTATAAAAAGTGAGTATATTATAGAAATAAAAGAAAATATTAAAAAAAAATAATTAATCACATAATATCAATATATATTTTAATTATTGGTGATTAAATGGATAATAATCATAAAAAAAATAAAAAAAAGCTTATTTTATTTGATTTAGACAGCACATTAATCGACTGTGAAACAATAGACGAGATAGCGAAGTTAGCTGGTGTTGGAGATGAGGTGGAAAAAATAACTAAGGAAGCCATGGACGGAAAATTGGATTTTGGAGAAGCTTTGAGAAAAAGAGTATCGCTTTTAAAAGGTCTCCCTTTGGAAAATATACGGGAATTGGTTTTAAATCTAAAATTCACAAAAGGAGCAGAGGAAACAGTTAAAGAACTTAAAAAAAGAGGATATGTAGTAGGTGTTGTAAGTGGGGGTTTTACGATAGCCACAGACAGAGTAAAAGATATCCTTGGTCTTGACTATGCCTATTCAAATGAACTTATAACAAAAGATGGAAAATTAACTGGGGAAGTGGTAGGACCTATTATGAGCTCATATGCAAAGGGGGAAATATTAGAAAAAATAGCAAAAAAAGAAGGTATCGATTTAAAAGATACCGTAGTTGTAGGGGATGGTGCAAATGATATAAGTATGTTTAAAAAGGCAGGTTTAAAAATAGCATTTTGTGCAAAGGATATTTTAAAGAAAAATGCTGATATATGCATAGATAAAAAGGATTTAAGAGAAATTTTAAAGTATGTGTAAAAATGTAAAATATATACCTAATATAAAAATATGAAAAATATGACCTATTTATAAAAATATGAACATAAATATAACTATAAATATGACTTAATAAATCTAAAAATATTTATATATCAACAGTAGTATAATATATAATATCCAAAATTTGGGTGTGAAAAATGGAAACAACTACCAACATAAAAAAAGAAGAATTAAAAACATTAAATGATAAAATAAAAGAGCTCTATGAAAAGGCAAAAGAATTAAAGGAAAAAAGAAATAATGCAAATGAAGAGGTAAAATTACATAAAGAAAAAAGAGAAAACATTAATAAAATAGTTAAAGAAAAAATAGAACTTATAAGAAATCTAAAAAAAGAAAGGGGAGAGTTATTAATTGAATTTAAAGAATTGAAGGTAAATAAGGATTCAATAAATCAAAAGATACAACAATTGGAAACAATAATTGAAACCAAATGCCCATCATTAGAAAAAGAGAGAGAATTAGTTGCTGAAATTGAATCATACAAAAAACTTCTTGAAAAAAGCAATGTTATTGACGAATTAAACAAGAAAATAGCCGAAATTTCAGAAGAAATCTCAGAATTCGTTAAAAAATCAGCAGAAGAACATAAGCAAGTCCTTGAAAATGCAAAAATAAGTGCAGAAAGTCATCAAAAGTTGATAGAGATATATTCTCAAATAAATAAATTAAAAGAAAAATCCAAGGAATTGTATAAAAAATTGAAGGAACATAACAATAAAGAAAACATAACAGAAAGAGAAGAAAAAGAAGAAAATAACAAAAATCCAGAATAATATATAAGCAATAAACCAGTAAAACAGTAAATAATAAATAACAAGAGTGTTAATAATGGCAGATGCAATAATAAAGCCATATAAGGTAATTAATGAACTTTCAAAAAAATACCACCTAAGGAATGAGGAAAAAATACTCCTTGGGACTGATGGAAGCATTACAAACATTTTGGAAATATTGTTCAATGATGAAGTTGTTGTAAAAACCATATATCAAGAGATTATAAACAATGTAAATTATAGAAGTGTTATACTTGAAATTAAGGGAATTCCTTTGATATATGCAACTTCAAAAATTCCCCTTAAAAATATTAACGACGATAATATAAGGGAAAATATAAAAAAAGACCTGCTATCTGCTGATATACCTATTGGAAAAATATTAAAGATACATAATTTAGAAACGCGAAGAGAAATTAAAAATATCTATTATGGGGATATAGATAATACGGTTAAATTATACCTTAAAACAGACAAAAATGCACTACCTCAAAGAACCTATGATATAATTTATAACAACAGAGTTCTTATGGAAATTACAGAAATATTTAATATAGCAGATTATTTAAAAAATGGGGGTTAAATCATGCAATCAGAACTTCACGAAGCAATGTTTTATGATATATTGGAAGGCAATAAGGTTAGGTGCAATATTTGTTCAAGGCACTGCATAATACCTGAGGGAAAAAGGGGATTTTGTAAAGGAAGAGAAAATATAAATGGTAAATTGTATGCTATAAATTATGGAAAGGTATGCTCTGCTGCAATTGACCCCATAGAAAAAAAACCACTGTTTCATTTTCATCCCGGTTCTTCGGTGTTTTCAATTGCCACAGGAGGTTGTAATTTTAGATGCAAACACTGCCAAAATTGGCAGATAAGTCAGTTTCCACCAGATGAAATACCATATAATGAGTTATATCCCAAGGATATTGTAGAAACAGCTTTAAGATACAAATGCGATGGGATAGCATATACATATACGGAGCCTACAATATTTTATGAGCTCATGTATGATACGGCAAACATTGCAAGGGAAAATGGACTATACAATGTGATGATAACAAATGGATATATCGAAGAAGAGCCGCTTAAACATTTAAAAATAGATGCCATGAACATAGATATAAAAGGTAATGAAAAATTTTATAAGGAAATATGTGCTGCGAAATTAGAACCTGTATTAAAAACATGTATTGTTGCAAAGAAACTGGGCATACATGTGGAAATAACCAATTTAATAATTCCAACCTATAACGACAATATAGAGGATATAAGAAATATAATAGAATTTGTAAGGGATAAATTAGGTAAAGAAACTCCGCTTCATTTTACGAGATTTCATCCAGATTATAAATTAACTAATATTCCACCAACTCCTGTGGAAATACTTGTGAAAGCAAGGGAACTAGCACTTGAAGAAGGTTTAAAATATGTATATATTGGAAATGTCCCAGGTCATGACGGAGAAAATACTTACTGCCCAAACTGCGGAGCTCTGCTAATTGATAGAACTGGATTTTCAATAATCAAAAACAACCTGGATACTTCAACAGGAGCTCCGAGATGTCCAGAATGTGGGGAAATTATTGATATTATTATTTAAATCTCCATATATATTCATTTCCTTATAATTTATTTCTCTCTTATTAATATTATTATTCTTGTAAATTTATTTATTATCTTATTTTTATTTTTATTTTTTTATTAATTTTTTTATTCATTATATTTCTTATTTCAACTAATTTGTGATAAGGTATGGAAATTAAAGGAAATATTAAAGAAAAAGAATATTTTGGTATAAACAAAAATGTTTTTCTGTTGAGTATTGTAAGTTTTATAACAGATGTAAGTAGCGAAATGATTATGCCTATTTTGCCAATGTTTATTTCATCATTGGGGGGTTCAAGTGTAATTATAGGTTTAGTTGGAGGACTGAGGGACAGTATAGCCAGCATCTTAAAAGTAATATCAGGATATTACTCCGACAGAACAGGTAAAAAAAAGATTTTCGTTCTTTTGGGATATTTTACATCCTCGATATTTAAATTACTATTATCATTTTCAAAGACATGGTTAGGTATTTTATCTTTTGCAGTGTTAGAAAGGGTTGGAAAAGGCATTAGAACAGCACCAAGGGATGCTATAATAGCGGATTCCACAGTAGGAAAAAGAGGAAAGGGTTTTGGTATTCATAGAGCATTTGATACCTTGGGAGCTATTATTGGTTCCATAACAGTCTTTATATTGTATTGGTTTTTAAAATATGGATTTAATGAAATCATATTTATTGCCGCCATAATTTCATTCTTTGCAGTAATTCCTATTTATTTTGTTAAAGAACCAAAAAGCAATAAATCGTATTTATCACTAAGATTAAGTTTAAAAAGTTTATCTAAACCCCTTAAATTGTTTATATTGGTTTCAGCCATATTTACATTAGCCAATTTTAGTTATATGTTTTTTATATTACGAGCTCAGGAATATTTCGTAGGAAAATTATCTGTGGGAATCCCTATTTTATTGTATGTTTTATTCAATATATTTTATGCATCATTTGCCATCCCATTTGGAATTCTTTCGGATAAAATAGGTAGGAAAAAGGTTATTATTTCAGGTTATTTTTTGTATGGATTAACTTCTTTTGGTTTTGCATATCTCCATTCTTTAAGTTGGTTTATAGTATTATTTGCATTATACGGTATATCCTATGCTATAATCCAAGGAAATCAGCGGGCTTATGTTTCTGACCTGAGCTCCGGCAATATAAGAGGCACTGCACTTGGAACATTTCACACGGTTATAGGATTGGCAAGCCTACCTTCGAGTTTAATTGCAGGATGTTTATGGCAAATTAACCCATCTATAACTTTTATATATGGAGGAATCTTGGCATTTATTTCGGCTGTGATATTTATATCATATATTTTTAAATATAAACTATGATAGATATGATGTGATAAAATAATAATTAATAAAATAAAAATAAGATAATAAATAATAAAATAAAAAATAGATAAATTTTATAGATAATTTATAGTAAATAATTTTATGTAGTTTATAATTTCCTTAAATTTAAAATTTAATCTATTAAAATTTAATTTATGTACATATAATAGTGAAAATATGTTCAAAGAAGATAAAAAAAGGACTATGGAAAAGTTAAATGAGGCTATAAAAAACAACCTTGTTGATGAAGGCGTAATGTTCATAGTGAATAAGATAAATGAAATGGATAATTACTATACCACGAGCTCCTGTATAGGAAGATGTGGTATTATGGAATTTCCAAAAAATAAAAATCCTAAGATATATTCAAAATGGCTTGGGAAATGGCACCATTACGCCAATGAAAAAGAATTATTTGAAGCTCTAAATAAAAGGTCTAAGGATTTTGAAAATATGGTCTTTGTCATGAATTCTCCAATTCTCCATGTTGCTTCAAAGGATATATATTATGCAAAAAAACTTTTAGAACTTGCAATCCATAACGGTTTAAAGGCATCATCTATAAAATCTATAACTGATAGGAGAATAATAGTTGAAATATTAAGCACCTATAAAATGGATGTTCCAATAGGTATAAATGGTGAGCTCATAGTGAATGATGATTATTTAAAAATATTGTTAGATGTGGGGAATAAAAAACTCGAAAAATCAAGAAGATGTTTGAATCGATTTTACAAAAAGTTATAAAATAAAAATTAAAAATAAAAATTAAAATCATTTATAAAAAATAAAAGATGATAAGATGTTCAAAATTAAGAATATTATCACCATATCGGATTATGTAACTGTTATAAATATTGTTTTTGGTATGCTTGCCATATTGTTTCAGGATTTTAGATTTATATATCTGGCGATAGTTTTTGATGCCATGGATGGTTATGTTGCGAGAAAAACAAATACTGTATCAGATTTTGGGGCAGAATTGGATAGTATCTGCGATGTTGTTAGTTTTGGAGTAGCTCCTGCTTACTTACTTTATTACTATTTTGAAGGAACCTTTGGATTAATAGCCTCATTAATATTTCTTATATGCGGAGCTCTGAGGCTGGCAAGATTTGGTATATTGGATGTTAGGTATTTTGTCGGATTACCCATACCTGCGGGAGCTCTTATTTTAAGTGTTACCTGTGAGTTATTTTTAAAATATAATATCGTAAATTATAACCTGGCTTCTATAATCGTTCCAATATTGGCAATAATATTTGGGTTGTTAATGATAAGCGATATTAGATATCCAAAATATCCCAATAAAATAGGAATGATTATATTTGCAATATCTTTAATCTTAGCATTATTTGGAATATTTGAACCATTGGCAATCTGTGCTATTGGATATGTAGGATATGGTATTTTAAAATGGGATATTGAAAAATAATAATAAAAAATAATAAATAAAATTAAAAAATAACTAAATTAATAACATGCGGTTAAAATTCCCTTTCAGTAGAATATTTGACTTCCTCATCTCCAAATAATTTATTTACCATCCAATCTACATTAAATTCTTCTAAATCTTCATATCTTTGACCCACTCCTAAGAATAAAATAGGCTTTCCAATTGCATAGGCAATGGATAGAGCTGCACCACCTTTTGCATCGGCATCTACTTTTGTTAGAATTACCCCATCTATATTTACAGCATTGTTAAATTCCTCAGCCTGATTTATGGCATCATTTCCAGCAAGGGAGTCACCCACAAATACAACCAAATCTGGTTTTGTTACCCTAACTACCTTTTTAATCTCATCCATTAAGTTAATATTTGTAGCCTGTCGTCCAGCAGTGTCTGCTAAAACCACATCTATTCCTCTGGCTTTTGCATGCTGTATTGCATCGTATATTACTGCGGCACTATCTGCACCTTTTTGATGTTTTATAACTCTAACTCCAATGTTCTTAGCATGCTCTTCGAGTTGTTCAATGGCTCCTGCTCTAAATGTATCGCCTGCTGCTAAAACTACGGAGTATCCTTTATTTTTTAATTTATGTGCCAATTTAGCTATTGATGTAGTTTTTCCAGTTCCATTTATACCTACAAATACTATTACAACGGGTTCTTTTGATTTTTTCTTTTCCTCTATGAGCTCATATATATCCATATTCTTTTGAGATAATATTTCTTTTATGGCATTTTTTAGAGCATTTATTGTAATTTCTTCAGGGTTATCCTTTGCTGTTATTTTTGTTCCTACAAGTTGATTTTTTAACGATTCAACAAGCCTTTCAACAACATCATACGCCACATCAGCCTCCAATAATTCCAATTCCAATTCTTCTAAAATATCTGCTATATCGTCCTCAGTCAGTATTACATCTTTACCAAGGACTTTTTTTATAGTTTTTGTTAGTTTAAACTTATCAAAAAATCCTATTTTTTCTTTTTTTTCTATCTCCTCTTCTAATTTAGAGGGACTTTCTATTTGTGCATTATATTTAGCTACAACTCCTGTATCTTTTGTATATGCCTCTGTTTTAGATTGTGCTACTTCTGATAATTCATTTTCCTTTTTATTAAGTATTTCCTTTTTTTCATTATTTATCTTATTTATTTTATTTCCTTCTGTCTTTTCTTCTTCATTTCCCTTTGAATAAATTTTATCGGCAATTTTTGAGACAGTCTTACTTAATTTTTTCTTTAAGCTTCCAAACATAATATCACCGTAATAAATATAATATAATATATAATAAATGTAATAAAGATAATAACTAAATATAAAATAGATAGTATATCTGTTCAGTAATGTTTTTTATTTTTTCATTTTTATAGTTATTTTATTATATGGTTGTGCCATATTAATGCACTAAACCAAAATATTTATATAGAACCATTACGGTATATTAACATAGAAAAAAATGGGGTGAAAGTTATGTTTGGAAGAGATCCATTTTCAGAAATTGAAAAATTAATGAGTGAAATGTTCATGTCTCCAATGGCTGGAATGAGAACTATGAAAACCATGAGCTCAGGTCTTGAAATTTCAGGTAAGGGATACATGCCAATTACATTAATTGAAGGGGATAATAATGTAAAGGTCATAGCAATGATTCCTGGGGTAAATAAAGAAGATATAGTTGTTAATGCTGTTGGAGATACCTTGGAAATCAGAGCTAAAAGAGCACCATTGATGATAACCGAATCCGAAAGAATTGTTTATTCAGAAATTCCAGAAGATGAAGAAATATACAGAACAATAAAATTACCTGCAACTGTAAAAGAGGATAATGCATCTGCTAAATTTGAGAATGGAATGCTTATAGTAGAATTACCAAAAAGCGAAGTATCTATCAAAAAAGGTATCAACATTGAATAATGTTAATTTTAAATTATTTTAAATAATAGCTAAATAATTATTAACTCATACATTAATTTTAATTTTTTAATTATTACTTACATTCCATAATCCTATTTTGTGTTCTTTTGCATATCTTTCCTCTTTTAAATATTTAGTTTTCAATTCAAAATTAGACACATAAACCCTTGCATATCCATTTTTAAGTAATTCTTCGTTAAAATCATCTCCATCTATAAATATATATGCGAGATATCTACCGTAGTACCCTTTTCTTGGAGCCTCATTGTCAAAAACTACAATGACAGTTTTATTTCCCAGCATCCTTT
Source organism: Methanothermococcus okinawensis IH1 (assembly GCF_000179575.2). Lineage (NCBI taxonomy): Archaea > Methanobacteriati > Methanobacteriota > Methanococci > Methanococcales > Methanococcaceae > Methanothermococcus > Methanothermococcus okinawensis. The sequence goes on from NC_015636.1 coordinate 1,371,937, forward strand.
CCGCATAATCTTTTGCCTTATATCCCCAAACTTTTAAATAAGTTATGTTACTAATTGGATGATTATTTATATAAAATTTTTCAGGGCTATTTTTATGATATATTTCAGGAGTATCTACCCCTAAAAGTCTTATTTTGTATTTTTTCCCATTTTTATCCATAACCCATATAGTATCTCCATCCGTGATTTTTATAACCTTGGCAGTGAAATGCTCATGACTATTGAGAAACTTTTGATATTCATAACTATTACCATTGTAATTGTTATTATTGCCATTGTTATCTGAAAATATATCTAAACATCCGGAAAAAATTATAAAAATACTCATAAACATTATTATACTAATAACCATCAATTTATTTTTAATAATTTCACCTCATATATGGCAATATAAAATAATAATAATTTTTATAGCTAAAAATATAAATAAAATATATATATATATTAGTTCTTTAATTTATTTGGTTTTATAATTTATTTAATATTTTATTTTTATATCTGTTATATTCTTATACTTATATCATTAACTAATCATTTTAAAAGGTCATAATATGGATTTAATTTTAAACTTAATAGTATTGTTGCTGGTATTTGTATTAATTATATTATTTTTGAAATATTTAAAATTAAAAGACGAAATAGAACGCAGGGCATTGAGTTTGTTCGAGGAATGGAGAAGCACAGAGTTAAAAAAAGAAGTTGAGGAAAAAGCAAAAATACTATTTAGTGAGTGGAAACAAAAAGAAGAAAAAAATATACGAAGGGATGCTATTAAAAGAAGCGAAGCTGTTGTAATGGGAAAAATAACAGAACATTTAGTCCCATACTTTCCAGAGTTTAAATATAATCCAAAAGATGCAAGATTCGTTGGAAGCCCTGTGGATTTTATAGTATTTGATGGATTAAGCGAGGATAATTTAAAAAAAATAGTATTTATAGAGGTAAAAACTGGAAAAAAAGGGACTTTATCACATAGGGAAAAACTGATTAAAAAATGTGTTGAAGATAAAAATATTGAATATGAATTAATACACCATGATTACAACCATAATAATAAAAATTCTAAAATAAAAAAATAAAATTAAATTAAAAGAATAAAAAATTAAAAAATAAAATAAAAAATTATGTTATTTATTCTGCTTTTACTTCTTTTACTTCCTCATTTTCCTCTACTGCCTCATTGGTAGCTTCTTCTACTTCTTCGGTTTCTTCCTGTTTAGGAGCTCCTACTGGTTTTCCAAATTCTAAAACTTCTGATTTATATATTTCTACCCTTTTCATAGGGAATATTTTTCTACATTCCCCATATATTTTTGAACCTAAGCCACCCAATAACATTGCCTGAACGAATTCTGGGAATGTTGCGTTTTTAGCCATATCTCTAACAATTTCTTCCATTTTCTTTCTTATATCTGTTTTATGATGGTCCCTTGCTCTAACAGCTGTTAATACCATAGATTTAACTCTTATTTTGTATCCATCTTTTGTTCTTACATCTGTTACGGTTGTTATTTTACTTCTTCTTCTCCTAATTAATGATTTTAGATATTCTCTTGTTGTATCATGCCCAACGAATTGGGTTGTTGCGTTTGTTCCGCTAACTCCGTCTATTTTGAAATACATTCTTACCATGTGTTTTGAATGGTCATTTGTCAAGTCTTTTAAACTTGTTTCTGCCACTCTTCCAATAACCAATGATGGGTCATTTGCAGGGGTATGACCTATCAAATCCCCACCAAATGTCTGTGGAGTATATATGTTATACCATGATTTTGTTTTCCAAGTATCTCTGGCCATTCTTCTTCCTTTGCCAGCCCTAGCTTTCATTCTTGCCATGAATTACACCTCATTAGTGATATTAGTATTTTATTATGGTGATTTTAATTCAATTTTTGATTTTAATATTAATAATACTTAATAATCAATATCCTAAACATATCCTTAGTTTATAATATAATAGGTAATGGATATTATTAGGTATAGGATAAATATTATACAACAACATTATCTGTTAAATCTTCATAGTTTCTAATGGGTCTTGAAGTATTTGCATATATTCTTTTTATTTTTCTTGCAATTTCCCTCTTGAATGTTCCTTTCTCAGTTTTTATCATCTTTATTTTAAAGAACATTCTCCCCACACGATAGGTTGTTTCGTTATCAAATACATAATCCTGAGGGACCAATATATTGACGGAATAGGTAGTATTCCTATCATTTATGGAAATACCGACCTTTTTAGGTATATTTAAAGATTTTGCCCATATGGTTTGGATATCCTCAACCTTCGATGACATAACCCTCTTTGTAGTTTCTATACTTGTTATCTCCACATCTTCTCCAAAAATATTTATTACATCCCCAACTTTTAAAATCTCATCTACTGGAAGTTGAGAAACCTTTTTCTCGGATTCCCCATATCTGCTTATGATTATCTTTACATCTTTTAATTTTAAAGTTTTTTCAATATCATGAACATATCCACAGTTTAAACATTTTACAGTTAGTTTAACATGCTTCTTAGATTCTTGACTTTTTAGTATCTCATGAGGGGTTATATCATCGCATATTGGGCATTCAAATAATAATTCTTCATCCATTTTCATCATCCTTGGCGTAGTGAGATATGCCTATATATTTTATTATTTTTTATATATTTTGTATCTATCATATTTCATATTTTGCATAATTTATTTACTTTTTTCTTATTTTCTTCTTCTCCTTCCTCTGCCTCTCTGGAATTGTTGTGGGGTAATTTTTACCTTAACATTCATAGCTCTTTCCAAGAATTCTTCATATGTGAATGGCACATCTTCTCCAATTAATCCTCTGTTTTTTAAATATTCTCTTGCTATAAGATAGTATATTAATGAAACAGCCTTTCTACCCTTATTGTTTGTTGGAATTATGAAATCAATAAATGAGGTCAAATGTTCTGTATCACACATTCCAATGATAGGGATTCCAATTTCTATGGCTTCTTTTAATGCCTGTCTATCAACCCTAGGGTCACTTAAAAATAAAACCTCTGGTTCAAGGAATTTCCTTGATGATGGGTTTGTTAATGTTCCTGGAACAAATCTTCCTGCTACTGTATTTATGCCTGTTACTTGACCGAATTTTTTTAAAGGTCCAACTGAGTAAATTCTTCTTGAAACTGCTAAAATATCTTCTGGTTCATAGTTTGATAAGAATTTTGCTGCCAATCTTATTCTTTCATCTGTTTTTCTAACATCTAAAACATAGAGTCCATCAGACCTTACCCTGTAAATGAACCTTTTCATATCTTCTGTTTTTTGCTGAGTTCCTATATGGATTCCAGACGCCAAATATGTGTCTAATGTTGTCAATAGGTTTTCATCTGTCATATTTGCTCCTCCAAAAAAGTGGTTTTCTGGCTTAAAAACAAAGCCATTTTTTATTTAAGATTTTAAGTAATTTTAAATTTATGTTTAATATATATTATTTTATTTTTTATTTATATGTTGTTCATATATTATTTAGATTATTTAATCTTTATTTTTCTGTTAAACTACTTTAAAAAATTAACAATAGCATAATATATACTGTGGTATATATAGTTTTCTAATGAAAAAATTAATTTAAAATGGAACGAAATTAATATATAAATATAAAAATAAAAAATAAATAAAGCATAAGGTAGCATAAAAAATTGAGATAATTAATAAAATAATAATAAAATAATAATAAAAATGTAATGTATAAATAATAAAAAATAATACCATAGTTTAAATATTATAGAGCTCTATATAAAAATTCTAAAAAACAAAAACTAAAATAATAAAATTAAAAGAATAAATAATAAAAAATAGAAATTTATTAACTCTATTTTTAGTTATTATATGGTAATTATTTAATTATTTTTATTTTATCAATAATATATATAATCAATGGTGATTTTATGATATATTTAACATTTGCACCATATGGAGCATTTGCTTTGGAATCCAATGGAAATTTAGAGAATTTAACACTAAACGACTTAAAATATTGCAAAATCTTTGAAGAAGAAGATATTCCTAAAATTATGTATAATTTAAGAAATGGAAATTTTGAAATCGTTGAGGAACTAAAAAAAGAGTGGAATTTAAATAAAGACGAAGAAAAAGAAGAAATAAGCATTGAATTATCCGAGAACGAACCTAACATAGCAGGGGAGCTCATACGAAAAAACTTATATGAGCTCGGTAAAAAGTATAATGTTTTTGAAGATTATAACAATTTCATTGAAAAAATGAATTTATGGGGCACTGAATTTACAAAATTACTCATGAAAAAATCTTCTGAGGAGAGGGATAAATTAATAATTCAGACAGTAAGTGCATTGGATGATTTAGACGAATCTTTAAATTTATTCTCTGAGAGGTTTAGAGAGTGGTATTCATTGTATTTTCCAGAAATGGACAAATTAATAAAAAAACATGAGCTCTATGTAGATGTAGCATCCACATATACAGAGAGGGAGAATTATACAAGAACTAGATTAAAAAAATCTCTCCCTTCAAAATTAGCAAGGACATTATCCACAGTTGCAAAAAAATCAATGGGTGCAGAATTATCAGATAGAGACCTAAGTATTATAAAAACATTTGCAGAAGAAATAAAGTCCATGTATAAACTTAGAGAAAATTTACAGAATTATTTGGAAGAATTGATGGAAGAAATAGCACCAAACTTAACAAAAATAGCAGGTTCATCGTTGGGTGCAAGATTAATAAGTTTAACAGGGGGTATAGATAGGTTGTCAAAACTTCCAGCATCTACAATACAGGTAATGGGTGCAGAAAAGGCATTATTTGCACATCTTAGAGAGGGAGCTCTGCCTCCAAAACATGGTGTGATATTCCAGCATCCACTTCTTCAATCATCACCATGGTGGATTAGAGGTAAGGTTGCAAGAGCTCTTGCATGCAAACTTTCAATTGCAGTAAGGGCTGATGTGTATGGAAACTATATTGCAGATGAGCTCTTAGATGACCTCAATAAAAAGGTAGAATCCATAAAAGAAAAATATCCAGAACCAAAAAAGAAAAAACCAGTAAGAAGGGACGATAATAGAAGAGGTAGTAATAGAGGCAGAAGCGGAAAAGATAAAGGTAGAAGAGATGTTAAAGGTAGAGGAGATAAAGATGGAAGTAGAACCAAGGGCAAACCCGCTGGAAAAGGAAAAAAACAGACAAAATTTAAAGCTGCAAAATCAGAAAAGACTAAACAGAAAAGTCATAAAAAGGATAGACCTAAAACTGAAAGAAAGGTAATAGGAAAAACATCCTCTAAATTGTAATTAAGTATTATAAATTACTTTAAATTATATATAGTCAAAGACAGAACTTTGTTAATTATTAATTCACATACAATAAAACCTATGTGATACTTACAGTTTCTATACAATAAAATGAGATAATATTAGGTTAATAAATTTCTATTAGTTAAATTTGTTATGTCGAGAACTATAAATTACATTAAATTATCATTTTTAAATATTTTAAATATTAAATATGTATTAAATGTTCTATAATTAAATATTTGGTGATACTGTGAAAATTAAGGAGATTTTTGATAATATTTACGAAGTAGATATGGGCGATGGAATAAAAAGAATAGCTACAAAATCGCTTGTTCCATCAAAAAGAGTATATGGAGAAAGATTAATAGAAGTAGATGGCGTAGAGTATAGAATTTGGAATCCAAATAAAAGTAAATTGGGAGCTTCCATAATAAATGGTTTAAAATATATGCCAATCAAAAGGAACACAAAAGTCCTTTATTTAGGGGTATCTGCGGGAACAACACCATCTCATGTTGCCGATATAACTGAAAAAGGACCAGTTTATTCTGTGGAATTTGCACCAAGGATTATGAGGGAGTTTTTAGAAGTTTGCAACGATAGGAAAAATTTAATTCCGATATTGGGAGATGCTAATACTCCAAATGTATATGCTAACATGGTTGAGGAAGTGGATGTAATATTTGAGGATGTTGCACAACCAAATCAGGCAGAAATACTTGTAAAAAATGCAAAATGGTTTTTAAAAGAAAATGGATATGGAATGATTTCCATAAAAGCCAGAAGTGTTGATGTTGTGAGAAATCCAAAAGAGATATTTAAAGAACAGAAAGAAATTTTAATAAATGGCGGTTTTGAAATTATCGACGAAGTAAATATTGAACCATTTGAAAAAGACCACATGCTGTTTGTAGGAATTTGGAGAAAACATTAAAAATAAAAAATATAAGGAACCAATAATAAATTAAATAATTATAATTTAATAAAAATGAGTATATTATATTTTATTTTATGCATTATATTTTATTTTTTATTTTTTTAATTTAATTTATTTTTATTTATTTACTTTTATTTTTAGCAATGATACTTAATATTTTATAATATCTATATTAATATTTAGTCTGATGATTCCAAGATTTATAATTTTAATAATTTCAATAATTTTAAAATATGTTAGTTCAATAGGTGATATAATGGATAAATTCACAGAAAATCTTGCTGAATGGGATAAAAAATATGTTTGGCATCCATACACACAGATGAAAGAGTATAATCCACCATTAAAAAATATAATTGTAGAAAAGGGTGAAGGAAACTATTTAGTGGATATAAATGGAAAAAAATACCTCGATGCAGTCTCATCTATATGGTGCAATTTATTTGGTCATAGCGAGAAAAGAATAATAGATGCCATAAAAAATCAGGCTGAAAAGATATGTCACTCTACACTTTTAGGCTGTGGAAATATCCCTTCAATAGTTTTAGCAAAAAAACTTGTTGAAATAACTCCACCCCATTTAAATAAGGTATTTTATTCAGAAGATGGTGCAGAAGCAGTAGAAATAGCTGTTAAAATGGCTTTTGAATATTACCAATTAAGAGATGGTAAAAATAATAAAAGAACAAAATTTGTTTCAGTGAAAGAAGGATATCATGGAGACACAATTGGAACAATGAGTGTGGGAGGTAGTGAAACATTCCATGGATGTTTTAAACCACTTTTATTTAAGGGATATCATGCCGGAGCTCCGTACTGTTATAGGTGCGAATACCACAATTTTAAAGATACCGATGAGAGGGATGAAAAGGGATGCAGTATGAAATGTCTTGAAAACATGCTGAATCTTATAGAAAATCATAAGGATGAGATTTTTTGTGTAATTCTTGAAGCAGGGGTAATGGGTTCAGCAGGTATGATACCATATCCTGATGGATATATAGAAGAAGTTGCAAAAAAATGTAAGGAAAACGACATAATCTTAATACTCGATGAGGTGGCAACATTCGGGAGACTTGGAAAACACCTTTTTTCAGATAATGAAACATTGAAGAAATTGGGAAAGCCAGATATAATTACACTTGGAAAGGGAATAACTGGGGGGTATGTGCCACTTGCAGCAACCATTACAACAGAAGAGATATATAATCAATTTTTAGGGGATTTTGAAGAATGCAGACAACTTTTCCACGGACATACCTACACGGGAAATCAAATATTATGTGCTGCATCTATTGCCACGATGGACATATTAAAAAACGACAAGATATTTGAAAATATTGGCGAAAAAATAAAATTACTACATAACTCATTGGATAAATTGAAGGAGCTCGAACATGTTGGTGATGTTAGGAAGAGAGGTTTTATGATTGGTATAGAGCTCGTAAAGAATAAAGAAACTAAGGAACCATATCCTTATGAATTTAAAGCAGGATACAAAGTTGCGGATAAATTGCTTGAAAAGGGCATATATATGAGACCCATATTTAATACTTTGATAGTTATCCCACCATTAACAATTACTGGGGAAGAAATAAAGTTTTTATGTGATAAGTTATATGAATCAATTAAAGAAACTTTATAGTTTTTATTAAATAATAATTATCGTAATTACTATTTAATTATTAAATAATTAGAACGATGTTATAAGGTATTTTTATGAAAATAAGGGAGTTATATCGTCAAACCATTCATATAATCTTTGGAATTGTTGTAGCTTTTTCTGTATTGTATATTAATAAATACACCCTTATATTTTTATTAGTAGCCTTAATTGTTGTTGGAATCTTCTTATATTATTATTTAAAAGAGCATTACCTCCCAATAATATCTGATTTACTTAGCAGGTGTGAAAGGAAAAAAGAATTTGGAAAAGGGGCAATTTTATTTGCAATTGGTTTGTTGATAACATTGATTGTAGTTAAGGATATTAATGCCATATTCTATTCCATATTGGTTTTTGCCATTGGAGATGGATTAGCTACATTAATTGGGGTTAGGGGGAAATTAAAAATAGAATATTTTGGAAAAACTATTGAAGGATTTTTGGCGTTTTTTATTTCAGCAGGTATTGTCTTATATTATCCTTATGGAATATTGGGCATTGCCGTTGCCTTTATTGGAGCATGCATTGAATTTATTAGTAAAAAAATAAAGATAGATGATAATTTAATTCTTCCAGTTTTTGTGGGAATTATATTGGAGATAATTGGAAGCATTTAATGCAATATATGGTATTTATTTAAACTTATTTTTTATATTGACTAATCTATCCTCAACCATTTTTTCAAATAATCCTTTGATTATCTTTTTATCCACCTCAATATTTCCATTTTTAACAGTATAGTTAATAATATAGTTGTTGATATTCTTGGCAATCCACTTATCTTTCTGTTTCCACTCATCAAATGTTTCATTTGTAATTACCAATGCAGCAACCCCCTTTATATAATTTAATATTAAACTATAGGCTTCCTCTCTTGAATTAACTTTTTTTACATTTAATGATAGTATGTTTTTGGGATGGAGGGATCACTATTATCTACTACAAAAATTATATTTTCAAATCCTATCTTTTTTGCCATGTTGATTGTGCGATGTATATACTTAAATATCGTGTCATCTTTGATATTTTGAGCTATATTTATTCCATCTATAATTATGTATCTTTTTGAAAGTATTACAGGACAGGTTTTTTTGAAGTTGTATTTATCCAAATCATAATTTAACATTGAATTAATAAATTCATCGTTTAACATATATTTTTTTAAGTCTTCTTTATTATCAAATCTCTTTGAAAACCATTTTTGAGTATAATTTATTATCTTATCTTTTTCTTTATGACCTGCCATTACCTGCAATTTTTCTTCTGGTGTGAGCTCTATCCTTTTATCATTTTTCAATTTATCCCATATCTCATCAATAGTAATCTCGCTACCAAATGGTATATCCAATATTATATCATAGAGGAGAGCCTCCTCAAAGGTAGCTAGTCTATATTCCGACATAATACCTTTTAACTTTAAATACAATTCATAAGAGGACTTACTACATACGCCTAATTTCTTTGCTTTGTTGTATTCTTCAATGTTTTTAAATCCTCTCTCTAAACAATTGTAATATTCCTCAGCATTTTGAAATCCATTATCTAATGCATCTCTATATATCTCAACATTTCCAAATTCCAACAATAATGCATTGAATAATTCTTTAAAATCCTTAAATCCTTCTTCAATGGCATAATAATATAAATCTGCATCTGAACATATTCTGTATTCATCCCTGTACCCTTCTTCTGTATAGCAGGTTATATATTTACATCCACTAAGTAAATCATCATATGCTAACCCTTCTTTTTTCAATTTATTTAGAGCTCCGATAAAACCCAATTTCTTAGCATTTTTATAATCATCTTTATCTTTAAAACCAGATTCTTTAAACTCAAAATATTCTTTTGCATTTGAAAAACCTAATTCTTTATATCTATAATAATCTTCACCAAATTCAAATCCCTTCTCAACACCATCAAATAAATCGTACAATGATTTATATCCTTTATTTGGTATCCAATATATTGCTCCATTTAATGTAATAAAAAACATTCCTGAATCTTTAATATCCTGTTTATTGGTGGCGTCCTTATTACCTTTATTAATGTTATTATCATATTTATTAGCAGTATTATTATCCCCATTATTGCCATCATATTCACAGATAATTTTAGCTTTATATTTGCTGGCAAACTTTAAAAACTCCCTTACATCTTTTAATTTAATCATAGGCATTGCCTTAATTTCATCTACTTTAACATGTTCATAAGAACTGGCATATATTTTTAATAAACTATCATAGTTCATGAATATCCCTAAATTATAATTATCCTTATAATAATTATTTAAATTTTTAAAACTTGTTTAAATATTGGTTATAATTCATATACATCAGCATAAGCCACATTAAAAAAATTAATTAAAATTTTATCATACTTTTTTATATTTTTCTTATATAATCGTTTTATAGTATTACATTTATTTTTTATTTACTATCAAATAGTAAAATTTAAATATTAGATATCAATAGGTATTACTGTTTTATATTATAATATTAATAAATAAAATAAAATATTCACTAAGTAATAGACTTAATTGGTGATAAATTTGAGTTCGATACATTGGAATATACCAAAATTAGCAGTGGGGATTATATGTTTTATAGGTGTGATAATCCTTGCTGGTTCAGCCTATTCAGCCTATCATACTGAAGAAATGGCTGCAAAATATACAAATATGGGCATTAAAGAATACAGCGACGGAAACTATGAAAAGTCTATTGAATATTTTAAAGAAGCTTTAAAATATGACCCTAATTATCCTTGGGCATGGTATAATATGGGAAATGCCTATGGAAATGAAAATCAATTCCATCATTACGATAAATTACCAAGCCAAACATACTGTGAAGCTGGATTACCCGATGAACAGAAAAAATACGATGAAGCTATAAAATGTTATAATATATTTATTAAATTAGACCCAAAAGATGCCGCCCTTGGGTATTCAGGTATAGGCAATAGCAATTATCTCTATTATGATTCTTATTTGGATAGAAAATATGAGGTATTGCCCTATTTATTTGAGGCTTTAAAACATAAAGACGAGATTTCAAAAAATTCTGGAAAAGAAGGAGTGGCAGCATTGTATGCAAATATTGGAAGAACTTATTTAGCAATGTCTGAATTAGACGATGCACTAAAATATTACAAATTATCCGTAAATACTGCACCTGTTGATTCTGCTTATGAGCATATTACATGGGTATATGTGAATTTAGGAGATTACAATACAGGATATAAATATGCTCAGGATTATTTAACTCTTGGAAGTAAATATGGCTGGGATTCAGATTTAGGATTGATGCCTGCTGCAATCTGTGCCTACCATCTTGGAAAATACGATGAAGCTATAAAATTATGCAGTGAAATACCAAGCAAATTCCCAGATTCTGCCTATGTTGGTGAAGCATACAGGTATATGGCAATATCCAACATGAAAAAAGGAAATAAAAATAATGCAATTAAGTATTTAAACGATGACATAAAAACATGCACAAATGCACTTACCTCAAAGGATACCTCACCATCAGATATTCCGGGGGCATACTTTGAAAGAGGATTGTCATACTATTTAATTGGGGAATATACAAACGATACTACCTACTATAAAAAAGCTATGAATGATTTTGAATACCTATATAATCATCCAGAAATATCAAACAGAGAAGTGGCACATCAAAATTATTATATTAAGGGAAGTTTAGCATTAAGTTGTGTGAAAGAAAAATTAGATGATAAAAAAGATGCTGAAAATATAATCAATAAAATATCTCAAAACTTAAATTCCGACCCTAATTTAATAGGATGGAAAAAATATTATGGAAAAAGAATCAACAAATTAAAATCAGATATTTCTTCAAACTCAATATCCGAAATTCCATCATGGATTGTTGAGTTAGGACATTAAATTAGGATATGATACATAAATTTATTTTATTTTATTTTTTTAATTTTTAATTTTTATATTTCTTTATTTATTATGTATTATAATTTTATTGTAGTTTTTTAATTATATTTAATTATATTTTTTAATTTTTTATATTGAATTATATATTAAATTTATATTAAGTTATATGAATTTTAAGAAATTTATACTTAATATAATTTATTTTTACAAATATGATAAATTTTAGAGGTAAGCATTATGAAGCATAAGGATAATGATAATAATAAAAAAATAAGTTTTGTTCCAAAAACACATCCAAGATACAAATCACTATTAAATCGTGAAAAGGTAGTAGAAGCATTGGATAAAGGAATACTTGCAAAAGCTGGGCTTACTGCACATGGCAGGGGTGAGGCATTCGATTACTTAATTGGTGAAAAAACTACCGATATAGCATTAAAATCAATAAAAGCTTCTGCTGCAATGCTTGTATTGGCTGAGAATCCAGTAATTTCAATTAATGGAAATACAATAGCCCTTGCAAAAGATGAGATTGTTCAACTTGCAGAGGAATTAAATGGAAAAATAGAGGTAAATCTATTTTACAGAACAAAAGAAAGAGAAGAAAACATAAAAAAAGCTTTTGAAGAAGATTTAACTATAAAAGAAAAACTAAACAATAATAAAATAAAATTGCTTGGACTAAATGATGCGAATAGGCAAATACCAAACTTAGACAGTTTAAGGGGTAAAGTTTCAGAAAAAGGGATATATTCCGCAGATGTAGTTTTAGTTCCTTTGGAAGATGGAGATAGAACAGAAGCTCTTGTAAATATGGGTAAAAAGGTAATTTCCATAGATTTAAATCCACTTTCAAGAACTGCAAGAAAATCTACCATTACAATAGTGGATGAAATAACAAGATGTATTCCATTATTAACAAAATATGTTAAAGAGTATAAAAAAATGGATAAGAAAGCGTTAAAGAATATTGTAGATAATTATGATAATAAAGAAAATTTGAAGGAAATGTTAAATTATATATCTAATAGGTTAAAGACTATGGATTTAGGATAATTTTATATTAATTTTATATTAATTTTATATTAATTTTATATTAATTTTATTTTTATTTATATTATTAAACTTATTTATGTTTTTATTATCTTTTTTTTAAATTTATTATTTTATTTTTTAGCATAATTATTTAATTTTTTAATATCTATTTTATATTTTATCATAAGTAGTATTAACTTAATCTTCTAATTTAATCTTCTAATTTATCTTATAATTTAATTTTCTAATTTTTAAAGTTTATAGGTATTTATTATTTGTTAATCTTTTTAAATTAACATAACTTATATATATAACTATATATAATTAATTAGAGTTTATTGAGGTGAAAAAAATGAACAATAAAATCCTTGTTTTTATCTCATCAATAGTCATTATAACCACTGGGTTATTATGTGGCTGTTTAAATGAAAATAACCAATCAACAATCCATAGCGACTCAACAATCCATAATGACAAATCATTTGAGGGAAAAACCATCGTAGTTCTATGTGGAGCTGGATTGATGAAACCCATGAATGAGCTTATACAAAATTTTGAGAACAAAACAGGAGCTCATGTAAAAGTTCATTACGGCGGTAGTGCTGAGATATTTGGAGTATTAGCAACAACAGGAGGCGATATTTTTATTCCTGGGGCTTACAAATATACCGAGGATGCTATGAATAAAGGATTTATCCTCAACAATACCGTAAAAAATATAACTTATCATATACCTGTTATAGCGGTTTCAAAAGGAAATCCAAAGAATATAAAAGATTTGGATGATTTAGCAAAACCTGGGATTAGAGTAGTAGTAGGAGACCCAAACGCATGTGCAATTGGAAAGGTAAGTAAGAAAATTTTAGAAAAGAACCATTTATGGAAAAATGTTAGCAAAAATATTATTGTCAAGACCCCAACGGTTAATCAACTTCTTATTTATTTGGCAACGAATCAGGCCGATGCATCAATTATATGGGAAGATATGGTTGTTTGGTCAGAAGGAAAAGGCAAAATCGAGGTTGTTAAAATCCCAAAGAATAAAAATATGATAAAAACAATTCCAACAGCCATAACAGTCTATGCTAAAAAAGATAATAATTTAGCAGTTGCTAAGGCATTTAACGATTATATTTCAAGTGATAAGGCAAAAGAAATATGGAAAAAATGGAATTTTGTTCCATGCAATGATTAATAGTTATTATTTATTATTAAATTATTTATAATTATTACTCATTTAATATTACTTATTAAATATTTATGTGGTGATTCAATGAAGTATATCAATGTTAATTTTAGGGGTTTTTGTATATTGTTATCATTTTTATTCACTTTTTTATTATTTTTGGCTATTGCTTCATTATTCTTGGTTCCTAATCCTTCGGATGTTTTAAATTCATTAAAAACTGAGGAAATGATATATTCTTTAAAGTTGTCAATACTAACCTCTTTAATATCCACATTTCTTGCTATATTATTATCGGTGCCAATAGGTTATGCATTATCGAGGTATGAATTTAAAGGAAAAGATGTTGTAAAATCGATTCTTGATTTACCTATGGCATTTCCAGAGTTAGTTTTAGGTTTGGCATTGCTTTTACTGTTTGGACAGTCATTTATTGGAAAGGCATTAGAAAATATTGGAATAAATGTGGTTTTTACAAAGTTAGGCATTGTTGTTGCTCAATTTTTTACGGCACTGCCCTATGCTATTAGGGTTCTTTACACAACATTTGAAGGAATATCTCCACGATATGAACTTGTTTCAAGGTCTTTGGGATATAATGAGTTTGAGACTTTTTTTAATGTTGTAATGCCTTTGGCAAAGAACGGATTATTTGCCTCTACAATAATCACATTTGCGAGATGTATGGGAGCATTTGGGGCGGTTTTAATCCTTGCTGGCGGTTCTTATATGAATACTGAGATTCTGCCTATAACATTGTATTTAAATATATCCTATGGAAATCTTGGAATGGCTATAACAAGTGGAATATTGCTTATACTAATATCATTTGTAGCTATATTGATATTTGAAAAATTCGAAGGGAATAACAGGTGAATGAAATGGGTTTTATAAAGGTAGAAAATTTAAGCATAGATTTAGGTGAATTCCACCTTGTTGATATTGATTTTGAAATAAAAAAAGGAGATTATCTAACAATTATAGGTCCTACGGGCAGTGGAAAATCCATATTATTAGAAACAATAGCAGGATTTTACAAGCCTAAAAAAGGGAGGGTTTTTCTTGAAGGGGAAGATATAACAAATCTACCGCCTGAAAAAAGGAATATGAGCATAGTATATCAAGATTATGTCCTTTTTCCCACTAAAACAGTCTTTGAAAATATAGCCTATGGATTAAAGAAAAAGATTAATGATAAAGAGGAGATTAAAAAAGAGGTAACTCAAATTGCTGAAATATTAAATATAGCTCATTTACTTCATAGAAAACCAGATACTTTAAGTGGAGGAGAACAACAAAGAGTAGCATTGGCAAGGGCATTAGTGGTAAAACCAAAATTGTTATTAATGGATGAGCCATTTAGTGCTTTGGATGTAAAAACTAGGGAAAATTTAAGAAATTTGGTTAAAAAAGCTATTGAAAAATATGAAACTACTATATTGCATGTAACCCATGATTTTGACGATGTCTGGAATTTGGCAACAAAAATTTTAGTTATGAGAAATGGAAAGATATTACAAAAGGGAGATATTAATGACATATTTTACAGACCTTCCATAAACTTTGTTGCTGATTTTGTTGGAACAAATGTTTTAGAAGGCGAAATAATTGGAAAGGAAGACGGACTATCGAAAATAAAAGTAGGCGATTGTATTTTATTAAGTATTGATGATAGTGAAAATAATAACAATTATAATAAAAGCAATAAAGATAATAACATTGATAAAAATAATAATGTAAAATTGTCCATAAGACCCGAGGATATAATAATCTCAAAAAACCCAATAAATATCTCTGCAAGAAATGAATTTAAATGCAAAGTTAAAGAAATTAAAAAAATAGGTAATTTGGTGTATTTAATATTAAATATAGGTGGAACACCAACAAAATGTATTTTAACACCAAATGCATTATCTCAGTTGGAAATAAAAGAAGGAGATGAAGTTTATGCAATTATAAAAGCTATTAATGTGAGAATTATTAACTAAATTATATATATTCTTATTTTATTTTTTTCTTCTTCTATCAAACTCATCCATTACTTCGTCGTATTCCACACCACAGTATGCAAGTAATACCAATGTATGAAATATTAAATCCGCACTTTCATATATAATATCATCCTTTACTCCATCCTTTGCAGATAGTATTGTTTCTGTTGCCTCTTCTCCTACCTTTTCACAGATTTTGTTTAAGGCTGTTTTTTTATCATCTGTTGTTAAGTAAGCCACATAAGAACCTTCGGGTTTATCTCTAATACGCTGTTTTATTATATCAAATTCTTCCCTTAATACATCTTTCATGAGAACCACGATATTTTATAAATAGGAATTATATTTCTTTAAATTTTATTATAATTTATCTTCTTATCTTTAATTTTATTTTATTTTTTTATTAATTTTTACATTTAATTTATATAATTTATTATTCCAATTCTTTTAATCTTTTTACCAGCTTTACAGCAGCCTCAACTGCTCTTTTACCATATTCAATTCTTTCTTCAGCCTGTAATCTTGTCATTCCTGGTCCTGAGATGCCCAAAGTAACAGGTTTGTTGTAATCCAATGATAAATCTGCTATTTTCCTTGCTGCATTTTGGACAACGATTTCATCGTGTTCAGTATCTCCTTCAATTACGCACCCAATAGTTACTACTGCATCAACATCTTCCTTTTCTAAAAGTTTTTTAATTGCAATAGGCATATCAAATGCCCCTGGAACAACTATTTTATATTTTACCTCTGCATTTAAAAATTTTGCATGCTCTTCTGCGACTTTTTCCATTAAATATGTTATATCTCTATTAAACTCTGCAACTACAAATCCTAATTTTATTGAATCCATATTTTTGCACCTTTTTATATTTTTATTATATTTCTTTTTAATATCATTTATTTTTTATATTATATGATTTATTTTTATTTTATTAATTATTCCTTTATATTCTTCATTTTATAAACTTTTTGATAATTCAATATATCTCAGTGCATTATCCCTTATGGATTTCACTTCATCATCAGTTAATGACCTAACCACTTTTGCAGGAGCTCCGATAACCAAACTATTTGGTGGTATTATTTTGTTCTGAGTAATTAATGAGTGAGCTCCGACAATACAGTTGTCTCCTATCTTTGCACCATTTAATATTGTTGAGTTCATGCCTATAAGAACATTATTTCCAATAGTGCATCCATGAACAACTGCTCCATGCCCAACTGTAACATATTCTCCAATTGTTGTAGGATGTCCCTTTGAACAGTGGATTACACAGTTATCCTGAATATTCGAACCTTTTTTAACAACAATATTATCAACATCCCCTCTTAAAACTGCACCATACCATATATTTACATTTTCTCCAAGTTCTACATTTCCAACTACTGTGGCATTTTTTGCTATTTTTGGATTATTTTCACTTTTCATAGTATCACATTATAATTTATTTATAATCTATAACCTATTATTAATACTGGCAACGCTTTTCCATTTCTTCTCATATTCATCCATAAATATTAAAGTTTTTTCAACTTCTATTGCACATATATTCTTAAAGTTTATTATTGCAAATTTTTTTTCATTTTCATTAAAAAGCAGCATACCATGTCCCTTGCCTGTCTCAAAAAATTTTAGATATTTATCTTTAAGCTTTACCACCGCATCAAAATCAAAGTCTCCTTCCAATACACTACCTGGGTAATGTATTTTAACATGCAATACTGGCTTTTTCACAATATCACCATATCGTGTAATATTATAAAATTATTATAATATGCATTTAAATAGATTTAAACAGATTTATTTAATTATGTTATCCATTATCTATTATATTTTACCTTCCGAGCTCCGAATGAGCCTTTGCCAAATGACCTGCTGCAAGAGCTCCCATAAGTGATAACTCCCCTGCTAAAACTGCTCCACCTACTATTTCAGCAAATTTAAGTGCCTTATCTCCACCTCTACAACCAATCATCTCCAAACATTCTTTCTGAGTTTCTACTCTTGTTCCTCCTCCAACAGTCCCAATAGGAACATCTGGAAGTGTAACAGAGAAATAAAGGCCGTCATCAACACACTCTGCAACTGTTATCCCCATACTTCCCTCAACAATATGGGCTTCATCCTGACCTGTTGCAAGAAACAGAGCTCCTATTATATTTGCATAATGAGCGTTAAATCCCATTGAGTTGCTTATGGCAGAACCTATAAAGTTTTTATACATATTTACCTGTTCTATTGCCTTTGAAGTGGTTTTTAAGTATTTTTTTATTTCTTCCTCTTTTAAAAAGACCTCTGCAATTATTGTTTTTCCTCTACCTTCTATTAAATTTATTCCAGCAGGTTTTTTATCTGTGCAGACATTTCCACTTAATGCCACAGTATGAACTTTAATACTTCCATTCTCTTCCTTTTTCATTTCGTTTTCAATAAAATTACATGCCTTTTCTGTGGCTATGGTTACCATATTCATGCCCATAGCGTCCCCTGTCTTATAGGTAAATCTTGGATATACATATCTACCAACAATTATTATGGGATTGATAGATATTAATTTACCATGTTTTGTGGTGGTTTCGGCTACCTCTTTTATTTTTTGGAAGTTATTTTCAATCCATTCCTTTAATTTAATGGCATCGATAATGGAGTTGGTTTTGATTACCGGAGCTCTTGTCATCTTATCATCGACTACTCTAACTGTGCATCCACCACATTTGGTAATAATTCCGCAACCCCTATTTACCGAAGCAACCAATGCCCCTTCTGTTGTTGCCAACGGTATATAATATTCCCCATTTGCATATTTTCCATTTATCTTTAAAGGTCCTGCAAAACCCAAAGGAATCTGCACTGCTCCAATCATATTTTCTATATTCTTTTCCATGGCTTCTTTTTCATTTATAGAGTATTTATCGATATGTTTAAATGCTGTATCTGTCAAAGATTCTATGTATTTTCTTCTTATCTCAACAGATTTTTTTGAATCAAACATATTGTCAAGTTGATAGGGTTTTATCTCCTTGTTTTTTAGTTTTTCTACGATTTTTGTTATATCTTCCATCATACCACTTCTTATATTTAGTTAAAATGATTTATTGAATATTGAGATATTACTTAATAAGTCAATAGCCTATAATATATTTTTAATCGATGTTTATTTTAAATATAATTAATTTTTCTATTTATTTTTAATTTTTATTTTATTTTATTTTTAATTTTTATTCGTTATTATAGATTTTTTACCCTTTTAATTTTTATTTTTTATTAATTTATCGTTATATATTTTTTATTCTTTAAATGACCTTATCAAGCAGTGAAGCTATATTCATAACCTTTATATCCTTTATATCCTTTATATCCTTTAAATTCTCTTTTTTAGCCTTTTCACTTTTTAATTTATTTAAACTATCTCTTATATGATATTCACAGAAAGGACATACTGTAATTACACAATCCGCATCAGTATCATAAATCATTTTAGCCTTTCTCTTACCTATTGCAGAAGCTACCTCAGGTTTTCCACTTCTAACGCCACCACCAGCACCACAGCATTGGTCAGGTATTTCCATCTCTATAAACTCTAAATTAGGCATATTTTTCAAAATATTTCGCGGTTCAAGGTATATGCCCTGTCCTCTTTTTAAATGACATGGGTCATGATATGTTACTTTTATATCTAATGGTTTGTATTCAATAAGTCCAACATTATTTAGGAGCTCTGTAATATCCATGACCTTAAAGTCCTTTTCCACATAATCGTTTTTCAATGTGCTTCCACATCCTGCACATATAGTAACCACTGCATCTACATCTAAATTATTAAATATGTTTAAATTATGCTTTTTTAACTTATGGGCAACATCTCTTTGACCAGTTCTTAAAAATGGAGAACCACAACAAACCTGATTTTTTGGAATTATTACAGAAATCCCATGGGCATTTAATACCCTTATAGCACTTTTCCCCACATCTTGAAGCCGATAATCAACCAAACACCCTGTAAAAAATGCCACCCTCATTTTTTCATTTTCTACAATATATTCCTCTTTTATATTTTTATCCTCCAATAATGGGGTTTTTTCTTTTACCACAGACCTATTGCCTTTTAAAACATTTTCTCTAACTGCTAAATGATTATTCAAATAATATCCATTTTTAAAGGATAATGCCCTTAATTTCTCTATGGCTTTATGGACAATATCTATCTCTTGCGGGCATACTTCAACGCACTTTCCACAGGTTGTGCAATTATATATATGTTCAAAATAGGCTTCTTTCTCCCTATCTCCCTTATCTCTTGGGTCAAATGCGAATCTTGCAAGCTGTCTCATAAATGTTGGTCCAGCATAATCTGAGAATTTCCTAGATGGACATATGGAAAGACAGCTCAAACAGTCTATACATCCTCTTACATTTTTTAAATCTTTTATGTCATTTGGGCATATGGATAGAAGCTCACCCTCTTTATCTTTTTCCTCTTCATCATACTGTAAATAGTTTCGTAAATTGTATAATTTTTTATAATACGATGACCTATCAACGATTAAATCCTTAATTACCTTAAAACCTCTTAATGGCTCTATTTTCATACCATCTTCGACCTTAGTTTTGCAGGCAAGTTTAGGTTCGTTATTTATAGTCATGGCACAGCTTCCACATTGACCTGCCCTGCATGATGCCCGATATTGTATATTTTTATTATATGTTTTGTTTATGTAATTTAAGGCATCTAAAACTGTTATATTTTCGGGAACCTCATACTCCTCAAATACTCCATTCCTACTTACTTTTATTTTTACTGTTTTCATAATTTCACATTTTTATTTTTATTATTTATTTTATTATTTTTATTATTTTATTTTTAATTTAATTATTCTCAGCTTATATTTATTTTATTAATTTTTATTTTATTAATTTTATTTATTTTTAGTAATTATTATTTTATTTTAAATAATGTTGGATAATTTTAGAATAAATAACATATAAATTAAAATGAGCGATAATCCTTCTATTCTGCCTATTTTTGAATACTTGAAATTTTTCATAATTTTTGTAATATTTGTCGTATTAGTTTTATTAATTCTATTTTTTACCATATCAATTATTAAATTTTTACTCATGTAGGCAACCATAAGAATAACGAGAATTAAATTTACCTCCATTTCAAATTTAACAGGTGGTATATAACATATCATTCCAGAAAATGCCAAAGCACATCCTATATTAGCCATGTTACTACCTATTACATTTCCAAGCACTATATCTCCAAGTTTTCTCCTAATGGCAGTAATTGAAACTACGAGCTCAGGTAAGGATGTTCCAAATGCAACTAAGGTAAATCCAATAATCTTATCGGATACTCCAAGAAATGTGGATATATCTTTTGCCCCATCGACAAATAATTCACTTCCAATAATTACAGCCAATAATCCTACAATAGTATATATTACTGCTGTGATTATAGACATTTTTTTAGAAGACTCCTCCTCAACATTTGGAGTTTCTCCATTTTTAATGGTATATAAGATATATCCCAAAAGCAGAACAAATAAAATCAATCCATCAACAAATCCAAAACCATTATATCCTATTATAAATAGTATAATTGTATATATCAAATAAATATAAGAATTTTTTAAAATTGAACTATGTTTAACTATTACAGGACTTATTAAAGCACTTATTCCAAGTATCAACCCAATATTTGCAATACAGCTTCCAAGAGAATTTCCAACTGCAATACCTGGTAAATGTGCATAGGATGCATAAACGCTTGTGATTATCTCAGGTAATGATGTTCCAAATGCAACTATGGTGGCACCAATAACGAAATCTGATACATTTAAATATTTTGCTATCCTCGAGCTCCCAAGAACAAACCAATCGCTTCCATAGTTTAATAACAGCAATCCCATTAAAAGAATAAATATACTCAATAAAATTTCCACAATCTCACCAAATAAGAAAAACTTATAAAATAAGGTAAAAAACATAAATATGTTTTAATTTAATAATTAATTATTTATATCATTCTATCAGTTATTATTAATCATTCATTATATTGAGTATATTATTTTAATTATTATATTATAATTTATATTTATTTGATTATTTTAGTTAGTAATATTAGTAGTATTAATACTATTAAATACATAATTTAACTCAATATTTAACTTAATAATTTATTTTTTATAAGTATTAACTATTTATTTCGTAATTATCAGAAAAATCATTAAAAATTATTAAATATTAAATATAAAATTATTTTAAGAAGCAATATATAACATATATTTATTCAGTAAAAATTCGGTGAAATTATGGAGCCTTATTCTAAAACCAACAATATAATTAAAAATTCCATTAATAATCTAAACCTACCAAAAAATGTCAAGATTTTTGATACTACGCTAAGAGATGGAGAACAAACACCCGGAGTATCCTTAACCCCAGATGAAAAGGTAGAAATTGCTATAAACCTAAATAATATAGGCGTAGATATTATAGAAGCAGGATTTCCTATCTCATCCCATGGAGAGCAGGAAGCCATTAAAAAAATAACATCACTAAATATGAATGCAGAAATTTGCGGTCTTGCAAGGGCTGTTAAAAAAGATATAGATGTTGCAATAGACTGCGGTGTTGATAGCATACATACATTTATAGCAACATCCCCACTCCATAGGGAATATAAATTAAAGATGAGCAAAGAAGAGATAATAAATAGAGCAGTAGATGCCATAGAATATATAAAAGAACATGGATTAAAAGTAGAATTCTCAGCAGAGGATGCCACAAGGACGGAAATTGATTATCTGATAGAAGTTTATAAAAACGCAGAAGATGCAGGTGCTGACAGAATAAATGTTCCAGATACTGTTGGAGTGATGATTCCAAGAGCAATGACATATTTAATAAGCCAGTTAAAAAAGGAAATCTCCATTCCTATTTCAGTTCATTGCCATAACGATTTTGGTCTTGCAGTGGCAAATTCATTGGGTGCAGTTGAAGGCGGAGCTCAGCAGGTGCATTGCACAGTAAATGGATTAGGTGAAAGGGCAGGAAATGCAGCTCTTGAAGAGGTAGTAATGTCATTAATGATGATTTATGGCATAGATACCAATATAAATACCGAAAAATTGACAGAAATATCAAATTTAGTGTCAAAACTTACAGGTATAAACACCCAGCCAAATAAGGCAGTTGTTGGAGAAAATTCATTTGCCCATGAAAGTGGAATACATGCCCACGGCGTGCTTGCCCATGCTCTCACTTATGAGCCAATACCTCCTGAAATTGTTGGTCAAAAAAGAAAAATCATACTTGGAAAACATACAGGAGCTCATGCTATCCAATCAAAGTTAAAGGAGCTCGGGTTGGAAGTTGGTAAAAATGTTTCAGAGGAGCAGTTTAAGGAAATTGTAAATCGAATAAAAGACATTGGAGATAAAGGTAAGATGATTACCGATGCCGATGTAATAGCAATTGTTGAGGATATTACAAAGAGAACCATAAAATCAAAAAGAACTGTTAATTTAGAACAAATAGCAGTAATGACAGGAAATAAGCTAATTCCTACGGCAAGTGTAGAATTAATAATAAACAATGAAAGATATATTACTTCAAAGGTTGGAGTAGGACCAGTAGATGCTGCATTAAAAGCCATTCAATCTGTGATAGGGGAGAAAATAAAGATAAAAGAATACCATATAAATGCCATCACAGGTGGAACTGATGCCTTAGCAGAAGTAATTGTTAAATTAGAAGGCTATGGAAAAGAAATTACGGCAAAAGCAGCAAATGAAGACATAGTTAGGGCATCTGTTGAGGCAATAATTGATGGAATAAATAAAATAATGGACATGTAATAAAAAAAATTAAAATAATATAAATAAAAAGATGAAATCCCATAAGAAAGAAGGTGAAATTATGAAAATTGCAATACCTATGGAAAGCGATAAAGTATGTCCTCATTTTGGAAGAGCTCCGTATTTTTTAATTGCCAATATCGATAACGAGAAAAAAGAGATAATAAATACAAAAGTTGTAGAAAATGTCCCTTGCGATGGTCAAGGTCATGGTAAAGCCGTCAAAATTTTAATAGATGAAAAACCGGATGTAGTGATTTGTATAAATATGGGTGGGAATAGTATGGAGAATTTATCAAAAAGAGGTGTTGAAATATATACCTGTGAAACCGATGATGTGGATGAGTGTATAAAATTATATTTAGAAGGAAAATTGGAAAAATTAAATTAACAATAAATTAAATATTTTACTTTTATTCTGTTTCTATTTTTGGTTTATATCCAATAGTACCCCACGAATCTGTGGCATTTGTTAATATGCCTATTATGGAGTAATTTCCTCCATCTGTACTATTATCAAGTGTATATTGAGTAGGGTCTCCATAATATATAGTGCCAGTGAAGGTTTTTGGTTTCTCTTCTTTATAGGTGGGGTTTGTATTTTCATTTCCTATTGTTGTTTTAATATTTTCATCAGATATATTTCTTAAAAATATCCAATCTATTGAAACTGTTGCATTACTATTGGTAAATGTATTTATTGAAATTGGACGATTGTTTTTATCGATAATTAAATTTAATGGAGGGGGGAGTAATGATGAAGAGAATGATTTATTATATTCAACAGATAAATTGCCATCCATTATTGAAAAATTAACTTCTTTATCCATTCTATCTATGTCATAGATATAAAATTTATTTAAATAATTTTCTCCATTAGTTACATAATCTCCACTAAAAACATTAGTCATATTATTAATTCTCATATACAACCATCTAGAATCCCACTCATAGCAATCCCATCCTACACCATCAGTGTCAGATTTATTTTCAAAGAATCCAACAGCCTGAGCATGCACCGGTGTGAAATTTCCTTTAAACATTAGCTCATATCCTGGTCCGTATGTTTTATTAGTCCAAACGCTTGAACCAAGACCTTGAACAATCAATTTACCATCCTCAATATAATAGGCTCCACTAACATTCCATATATCCCTGTTTATCCTATTATTGTTGAAATCATCAAATAATATGAATGTATTTTCTGGATTTTGTCTATCTACTTTTGTAGTTGAATTATACAATAATTTAATATATCCTTGTCCATTGTTATAGTTATAGATTTGATTTTTATTACATCTTATCCATATTATCGACATATTACTATTACCATTTTTCCACATATAAACCCAATAAGGCAGTAGAACATTCCACTTATTACTTGTAGAATTCCATCCAATTATTCGTATTTCTCTCGGTGATGAAGAGTTATACATGTGACTATAATTAAAATTAGAGTTGTTTAATATAATACAAAATGTATGATTGTTATTATTATTATCATTTGGAAAATTATCTATATTTATTTCTCTTTCATTATGCCAAGTATAATAAAAATGATTTTTATAAACATAAGGGTCTGGAATTTTGGATAATTTAATATTCTTATTTACCTCTATATTTTTATGAGATAATATAGATACATTATTTACTTCTTTTGTGTAATATAAATTAACATTACCCTTTATATTAACAACAAGTGGGTTATTGGTGTGTGTTATACTGATATTTCCAACAGATAATGTAATATTTCTATTATTTAATTTAGATAATGAATTGTTTAATTTATATGATATATTGTTTTCAATGGATTCTTTTGCATTGGATGCATTATTATAAAATGGAATATCTCCATTCATAATAGAATAAGAAATATTTACAAATACATCATTTACTATCTTGTCCAAATTCCTATTTGCAGCAGTTTCTATGTTATTTGTGTATAATGCTATTTTCTTAATTTCTATTGAATTTTCAACATCGTTGGTTTTTATATTTACTGTTTGGTAAAATATCGTAGAGGTTAAAAATACCAATAAAACCAATACTATCGAATTTTGTGAGAAATACATATAATCATCCTCTAATATATAATTTAACAGTTGATATGCCTGTATTTCTTGAATAATATACTGGCATGTGAAGTTTATATTGGGTGTATGGCTGTGCATGTATGGCATCACTATAATCGATATATCGCTCATTTGAAATATGGATATTATTTTCATCTCCATAAATCACATACCAACCCTCACTTCTATTTAATGTTAAGGTGGCAATCACATAACAAGAGGAGCTCCCATTGAAATTTTTACTTAATATCGTGTTATTATCGATTTGTAGTTTATAATTATTTAGATGTATTGATTCATTTAACAATTTAGCCGATTCATTTTTCAGAGCTCCGCTTCCATTGTCAAAATAATATAAAAGAACAGCGTCCTGTAATACCCCACTACTTGCAAGGTTGTCCATTGTAGATACTGCCTTATCAAACTGGTATTCATTTTTAACGGCATCTACATATACATTATTATGCTCTACCACCGATACAGACCAATACCCCATACCGATTATAAGAATAATAGTTCCAATCACCAAATCACTATCAAATATCATTTTACCACCACTATTGAAATATTTCTTGGTGAAAATGTAATGGTTTGAAATTGTCCTCCGTTGCCATTTCCTAAATTAAATTCTATGGGGTAATCTGAATGGAGTATTCTTATTTCATTTAATCCATCATTTAATTCATTTTTTACATCATCATAGGATGTAAATGTAGTTTTCATATTTTTACTAAATACCTTGCCATTTATAGAAAATACAACAGGAGCTCCATATGATAATACTGGTTCCTCAGAAATATAAGGTCTAACAAATACCCAATCTATGTCAATATATCCATTTTTTTCATTTTCAGGTGGCGTATATCCACCCGTTGAAGTGTCATATCTTCTAGCTACAAAGGAAATAGGCATATCTCCATCATATATGTAGGCATTTCTTTGATAGATATTATTTTCACTATCGTTAATTATTAAATTTACACTATTCATCCCATCCCTTTGGATTTCATAGGCATTCCAATTATCGTACAAACTCATAGGAAGTATGCTATAATCTATATCATTATCGTTATCTTTTGATGATTCAAATCTTAAATGGTCACCACCCCAGTGGTAATTTGAAATTATTTGTCTATTATAATCATTATTATTACCATAATAAAAACCAGCCCACTCATCATATTTTTTATGGAATTTCACATGGAATTTCACTGCATAGATACTACCATATTTATCCTTAGAATATATTCTTATCCAGTCATTAGCACCAGTATAGGCACTATAATTTAATCTTAAATAGGTATAGTTTATACCATTGGGGTATGTGCCATTTTTAAACAAATTCCAGTTGTTTCTAAAATTATTTTCATTGAAATTTTTGTTCCATTTATTTGTATCTATATGTCCGGAAGAAAAATTATCAAAAAATTCAAAAGTATTTTCTCCATTACTTTCAGATTCTGCATTTGGATTTCCATAAAGCATATATATTATAGTATGTTCATTTGGAATTAAATCCATTTTAACCCATGCTATGGTATGATGGGTATTTATTGTTTGAGGTTCAATCCAATAATTTAGGGAATTTCCGTTTTCATCTAAAAATCTAACATCTTTACAATATTTATTCATTTCTCCATCATTTATGTATGTTTGAGAATCGAATACTACCTTTACATCATAATAACCGTTTTGATTAAAACTATGCACATTTATTGGAGAGGCATATTTCCAGTCTGCATAAGCTCTAAATCTGTTTCTGTTGTTGGTCAAAATTCTCGCAGAGAAATCTTTATTCACCCCCGATATGTAGAAATAAATGATATCCCCATTGGAACCATAGGCCTTATAACCATTTGGATATTGCGAATTATTATCCATTGTAATTAATGGAATATAAACTACATCGTGGAATACAGTAATATCTCTCCCTTCAACCCTTTTATTAAGGTTATTTATCGAATTTTTAGTTTTTATTTTATCAGCCACATTTGTATAACATGTAATGTTTGATTTGTCAAAAGTAATGTTGAGGATATAATTGTTGTTTGTGATATTGGCACTTGAATTATACAATTCCTCATCATATTTATTGGGATATATTATAAAATACATTTTTTTATCAGCATCTGAAAAATTGTGGTATATATCAAAAGTTTTAAGATTGTTATTTCTTAAACTATCCACAATGTGTTCTTTAAAATTGCCACTGTTGTTGTAAAAATCCCCTGGAAATGAATATTTTTTTAAATAATAATCTTTTAACAATAATGAATTATGTGCCTCATCTATATCTTTTTTAGTTTCGAGTGCAGTTAAAAAGTTGTGGGTATATGCCATACTACCAATATAAAAAACCATGACAAATATAATAGATACTATTATAGCTTCATAAGTAAAAATATATCCTTTTTTAGATTTAATTTTTGATTTAAACATAATTTCACCAAATTTCCCCACAATAATGTCTTATATTTGTTTATTGAATTATTTATTTAATATATATGGGTTCCTATGTGTCCTTTATTTATTATGTATCATTTTATATTATTCATTTTTTAAATAATTTTTATTTTTATTATTAATTATCCCTATTTTTAATAATATTTTAACCCATATAAAATTTAAAATTAAAGCCACTGGAAATATTATAAAACTTATTATATCATGAATGGTAGTGTAATCCGCTAAATAAGAAGAATTTTTTAAAATAAATATTATTCTTAATATATTTGTAAGTGTTATAATAATTATTCCTACAATTGAATATATTAATTTATATTTAATGGGTGTTTTAGGAGTTCCAAATACATAAGCCAAAAATAATGACATTTCAAAAGAGCATGTGCAGGCAGGCATTATAGAAAATATATTTCCATTGTAAATAACATTGTTTTCAAAATATGGTGTCGTCAGTAAATAACCAACTATAACAGCTAATATCTTAGCAATTTCCATCTCAAAAGTTCTTAAAAAAAGATATGTTATAATTAATAATATTAAAAAATTTACTAAATATCTTTTATTTTCCATGGGTCGTGACCTCTTTTATTCCATCAACCTGTTTCATAACATTGTTATCGGCGGTGGTCGTGATTTCAGTGTTTGAATTTTCAGCAGTGGTTGATGAGGATTTCACATGTTTTAAATAATAAAATGAAGCAATTGAAGCTACTGCAACAGCAGCAGCCAATAATATAGCGAATTCTAATGATAATTGCCCCTTGTTTGAAAATATTTTTTTTATCATCTATACCACCTACCTATATAAGCTATTGTTATAATGGTAGTTATGAATAACAGTATATTTATTGGTAAAGGAATCGGTATGCTTCTTTTTATTCCCCCTACATTGATTGAAACAAATCTTATGGTTGAATCCTTATTTCCATCATTATCTACAATAGTTAATTTAACGGTATATGTTTTACTGTTATTATATTTGTGTGAAATTATTTTGTTAGTGGTGGTTGTATTAGTGCCATCTCCAAAATCCCATATATATTTTACAATTTTTCCATCTATATCATAAGATTTTGAAGCGTTAAATGTCACATTTGAGCCATTAACTGTAAAATCAAATATTGCTATTGGGGGATAACTTGTCATCCCTTCAATGAATATTGGTTTTTGCACTGTATCGCTTATGCCTACATTATTCCAAACTGTTAATGTTATGTAATAAGGTCCTTCTTTTGGGTAGATGTGGCTTGGATTTTGTTTATTTGATGAAGTTCCATCTCCAAAATCCCATGTCCATCTAACAATTTTTCCAGGTGTTGAGTTTGACTTATCTATAAAGTTTATCGTTGTATTAACCTTTAATGAAGAAGGATATCCGAAATCTGCTTTAACATAATATACAGTTAATATCTTTGATATTGAACTTGAAGCGTTTAATTCATCATGAACTGTAAGTGTAACGGTGTAATTTCCAGGGTTGTTGTATGTATGGGTTATTATAGGATTTGTTGTATTTGCATTAAATCCATCTCCAAAATCCCATGAATAATTTATACCACTTTCTTTGTCATATGATGACAAAGCATTAAATATTACTTGTTTATTAACTTTTGGATATGTTGGTGAATAGGTAAAATCAGCCACTGGTGGATTATTTATAACTTTAAATTCAACAATTGTGGAATTTTTACCTCCCATTCCATCCCAAATTGTTAGATTTGCAGTGTAATTTCCAGGTTTAAATTTGTGAGTTACTACTTTTAATTCATTTGATGAATAATTCCATACTATATTTCTTGAACTATTATAAACGGTTAAGTTAAATCCATATATTTTTGCCATTGGGGAGTTTTGGGGAATTGTATAATTGCCTATTTTATTTCCCTTATAATCATATTCTGGAATATTTCTATTTGCATCTGGGTCATGACTATTTAATGGATTAAAGGATACCATATCAATATAACTTGCAGGATTTGGATAAACATATAATTTTGCTACTGGATTTTTATTATCAATTATATACACAGTTTTTCCATTTTCACAACGTGCCACTTTCATATCTATGTGATATACACCTTCGGATGAGTAACTATGGTTGAGAGTATATGGGGAGTGATACGTTTTAATAGAAATAGAATTTCCATCTCCAAAATATATGTTGTGAATTTTATTTATATAATGTGCTGGTTCAACTATTGTGATATTTATTGGAAAGTTTGTTGGGGCTATTGTAGGATTGGCATAAATTTGAGGATAACTATTATAACCTCCAACACCTATTGGTGAAGGAATACCTACTTCGATATTTCCATATTCATCAACAATAAACACATGAGGATAGTAAAGACCTGAGTTTTTATATTTATGCGTTGGAGCTTTTTTAAAAGAAATTGTTCCATCTCCAAAGCTCCACATAATAAATATTGGATTATTTACTGGAGAGCAGTTAAATTTAACTTTTTTATTTACAGAAACCTCTGTGCGACTTGCAGTAGCCGTTATATCAATATAATATCCATCTTTCAATTTAACATCTGATTTATTTATTGGATTATCTGAATAATAGTATAAATCAACTGTATGATTTTCTTTATCATATTCATAATCATAACTTTTTTTATCATGTGTTTTTGATGGATGAAAATTGTATTTCGTATTTCCCACATCATCAACAACTATAAAATTCAAGGTATCCGATTTCCACCAGCTACCTTTTCCATAGCTCATCCAAAAGAATGGCCACATAAACGGAAATTTGTATTTATGGTAAGATGGATTAAATGAATTTTTATGAGCATAATTTGTTTCCTTTCCATCCCCAAAATCCCATTTCCACAATTTTCCCCAAGCTCCACTCATTTTAAATTTTATAGAATCATTCACATTATATGTCATTTTATATGGATTAACATATGTATTTCCTCTGTTATCGTTATGTTTGCCTGAACTATTATATACATAGGTATGAGCTTCTCCATTGTAGTGATTAGGCCCCATGACCCAATATATATACCCTCCCCTATGTCTTTTTACATGTATTCCCTCATCTAAATAACCAACCATAACCCTTCCATAATCATCAACAACTAAAACCCTTGGAAAATAAAATCCAGGTTTTGTATAGGTATGTGTTGGAGATTTTTCAAAGGAAAATGTTCCATCTCCAAAACTCCACATAGTAAATATTATATTTCTACTTACCGAATAACTAAATTTAACAGTGTCTCCTTCTACAATTTCAGTTTTATCAGCATTTACATTAACTTGTGTTGTATCTATACTTAATCCAGAAAATTCTTCATTCATTTTAATGTTTGAGAAGTATTTTATTATAACAGTATTATTTGAGCCGTTGTATAAAATATCCCAAGTAGTTTTAGAATTTGAAGGACTACCATTAAAAATATATTTTGTATTGGAGATGTCCCCCACTACAAGCCAGTTATAAGTCAATGCCTTAGAATATGCAGTATTATTTAGATATCCGCACCATGATACTGGATATGGAAATGGAATGTTATATTTATGTGTAACTATTTTATTAGAACCATAATCTGTTTCTGTTAAATCCCCAAAATCCCATTTTGTAAATCCGCTATTTATAATATTTTGGGATATGTTATCTTTTGCTAACGCTTTAAATGTTAAAGTATCATTTACGTTATATGCAATAATATAAGAGTTATAGTTATTTGTGTAGTTTGAGCTATTTGTTATATTCATAGTATCTGAGTGAATTGGAATTATATAACCATTTGATGACCATAGAAATCCTCCAATACCAAACAAAATAATTATCTGAATTATATATTTAGTATTCATAATTTCACCACTTATCATATAGAAAACATTGTGATTGGCACTAACTTTATACACATATACGTTGAAATTAAAATTTAAAATAAAATAACTAATCAACTTAGGGTATATTATTATTTTCTTGTTATATGCACTTCGTTTGATATGGGCTTCAGGTGTTGTATTATTTATTTGAGTGAATTTATTGAATTTGAATTGAAGTATTTTTTAAAATATAATATCTACTATTATCGTAAGTTATGTTTATGGTTTTATTTAGGTTTTTTCCCGATGATGATAGGATATCTCCTGTTATATTAACCCCCTTATCAGTAGGTATAAAAAATATAGTTCTTGTTGTATCTACAACAATGCTTTTATTGCCAAAATACAGAGTATATGATTTAAGACCTATTGGTTTTAATTCCATTGATATAGTTACATTTTTTGAATAACTTAGTAAGGCATAATTTTCAAAACTATCTGCAATTGAATAAAGCCTATCGGCTAATTCAGCATTTTTAAAACTTTTAGATGTATTAAACACATTGTAATATATTAATGTAGATATCAACAATAAAAACATAATTGCAAGAACTGCATCAATAGAAATTTGACCTTTTTTATAATAAAGTTTCATAATAATCACATATTATTTTAGTTTAAATAATGTGATAATTCCTTTATTTATTTTTTATTGCCTGTAATTATGATATTACTATAAAAATATTATATTATTAATTTTAGTTATTAGTTATCTAAATAAATAATAAAATTGGGTATAATTTAAATAATAATTAAATATCAATATATTATTAAATATTGCAATTATAATATATATAATAATATAGTTAAAGATGTATTAAACACATGAGCTCCTATTGATGATAATCTATTGATAAAATATATAATAAATGCGCTTTTTGTTATTTTCAAAAGTTAACCTTATATATAATTTATTAACAAAATATATTTATCATTAACAAAATATAATTTATTATTAATAACATCTAAACTATAAGTTTGGAATCTGAGGCATATAAAAGTCTCTTATTATTTTTATTTCCTATTTTAAATTAATGGATGTGATACCATGGGGTTTTTCAATACTATTAAAAAATTTTTTAATACGAAAAAAAAAGCTAAATCATGGATAATCAAAGGAATTGCTCTCGAAAAATTAGGGAAACACGAGGAAGCTATTAAATACTATGATAAAGCATTGGAAATATGCCCAAATTATGCTGAGTTATGGAAGCTTAAAGGAATTGCCCTTGAAAAATTGGGGAGATATAGAGAAGCCAGTGAATGTTACAACAAAGCATTGGAAATAAACCCGAATTATGCTAAATCATGGAAGCTTAAAGGAATTGCCCTTGAAAAAGTTGGTAGATATGAGGAAGCTATTAAATGCTACGATAAAGCATTGGAAATAAATCCAAACAATACTCTTGCCTGGAAGCTTAAAGGAATAGCTCTTGAAAAATTGGAAAAATACGAGGAAGCTATTATATGCTACGATAAAGCATTGGAAATAAACCCGAATTACACTAAAGTATTGAGGTTTAAAGGAAATGCTCTTGAAAAATTGGGGAGATATGAGGAGGCTATTAAATGCTACGATAAAGCGTTGAAAATAAACCCAAAGTATTTTCTAGCAAAAATTGATAAAAAAAGATTGGAAAAAATCATGAGTAATAAATAATTACTATATAGGATGAATAATTACTAAGTGAGCTCCTATAATATAAAGTAAATTAGGTAATATTAATTCACTACTATTTTAAAAACTGCATTTTTTAAAGTAACTATTAATCCAAATTTAAAATTTAAATTATATATTCTGTAATTTGGTATTAGATTAATTAATAATTGATAGTATATTAGATTAATTAATGAAAATATTTATATAACAAATTACTATACCATATTTTATTAATGTTTTTAGTTATATTTGAATAGTTAATATCTTAGAATGTTATTAAAAAATCTAATATATGGTGATAGGATGGAGCTCGATGTTAGTGGAACGGTATGCCCAATTCCAGTATTAAAAACAAAAAAGGCATTAGATTCCATAGATGATGGGGAAGAATTAACTGTAATAGGGAATTACAAACCAGCACTCGAAAATATAGCAAGGTTTGTTGAAGAACATGGACACACAGTTGTATCTACCGAAGAAACTGAAAAAGGATTTAAAATTGTAATTAAAAAATAAAAAGGTGATATTTTTGAAATTTACAGTAATAATTACAACAGCACCATACGGAAAAGAAAGGGCATATTCAGGTCTTAGGTTTGCATTGACCTCACTTTTAGAAGGTATTGATGTTAATATATTTCTTCTTGAAGATGGCGTTTATGTTGCAAAAACATCTCAAAATCCAGCAGAGGTTCCAAACTACTTAGAATACTTAAAAAACTGTATTGAAGCAGGAGCAGTTGTAAAGGCATGCGGTCCATGTAGTAAAGCAAGGGGGTTAAGTGAAGAAGACATACTTGATGGTGTGCAACTTGCTACAATGCATGATTTGGTGGCATTTGTAAAAGAAAGCGATAATGTTATTACATTTTAATAATACCTATATATCATTTAATTATTATTTATTTAGTTATTAATTTTTAATTATTTTAATTTATTTTTTTCATTTTTCTTTATATCGTTAATTATGACGGAAGATTCTGGATTAACGGGACAAGCCCTCATGTGTAATGAAAATAGATAAGGATAACTATCTTTTAAATGCATTAAATAGGATATCCATACAATAACCAATAATTTATATACTCTTAGTATATCATTCTTTAAATGTTCCAAATCACTTTTTGGAAGGTTTTCTAAATTTTTCCTTCTATGTAATTCATCCATTAAATGAAATACTGCCAATAACAATTCTGTAAATTCTTCATGTTCTAATAGTATTGGATTTTCCAATATTCTAATGAGAAAATCCCTATTATTTATTAATAAACTTTTTAAATCATATAAATTTATTTTTTCCATATCTATATCATAATTATAACTCATCAATGATTTTTTTAATAATTTATTTTTTTTATTATTCCAATCCGCAGATATTTTTAAATAATTGGACATATCTCCAATATCAGCTTTTAATATAATTTTTAACAATTCCTCCCCAATTCCGTTAAAAAAACATCCAAAAAGAATATATAATTTTTCTAATTTTTTCCTTTTTTCCTGATATTCCAATATCTTTTCAATAATTAAACTAATAAACAATACATCAATTGGTAAAAAGGCTAAATGCAATAGGAAATAACTAAATATATGTCCAAAATCTTTAAATATTAAAAAATGAAGCAAATATGTAAATATAGAAAGAAATAACAAGCAAATGGCTGTTATTAACATGTAAAACTTATTATCCATAATAACACCAAATATATGTCTAAGGTTTATATTCTATGATTAAAAAATATCCTGAATATATTATATTTTTTAATTTATTACATATTATATTTTCCTTATTTTTTACTTTTTATGTTATTTATGGTTATTTTAATGATTTATTATTTACTTTTAAATTCTACGATTTTATTGTATAATTTTTCAACTTCTTTCCCCACATTTGAGTCCAAACCAACAGGTTTTCCCACTAAATCAGATGATGAAACTTCTTCACTGTATGGGATATATCCAATTATAGGAATATTCACCTCTTTCTCAAATATTCTTGTGAATGTTTCTTTTTCATTGTTATTTTTTATTTTATTTACAACGGCATATAAATTTTTTATATTTATATCATTTGCAAGCTTCTTTATTCTCTTTGCAGTTAAAAGAGATTTTTTTGATGGTTCTACTACAACAATCATGATATCTACATTTTCTGTGGTTTTTCTTCCAAGATGTTCTATGCCTGCTTCCATATCCATTATAACTACTTCGTTTCTTTTTAATACAAGATGTCTTAAAAGTCGCCTTAACAACACCGAAGCAGGACATACACATCCCCCTCCGCCTTGTTCAATTGTTCCCATAACAAGTAGATGAATATTTCCATTTTCAGTTTTATAAGCGTATTTTTCAACAATATCATCTACTTTTGGATTAATCTTAAAAACTGCCCCGTATTCTCCAACTTTTGCTCCTGTTCTTTCTGCTATTAGTTCTTCCATTTTCGATAAGGGAACTATATCTTCATCAATCCCTAATGCACATGCAAGGTTCATATCAGGGTCTGCATCAACAGCTATAACTTTATATCCATTTTTTTCAAATAATCTTGCCAGTGATGATGATATAAATGTCTTCCCTACTCCGCCTTTTCCAGTAATCGCTATCTTCATATTATCGCCTAAGATTCTAAATAAATGATAATAAAAATAATAGTATTTGATTTTTAATATCTATTAATGCTTATATGGTTTAATAACCTACATAAATATAAAGGTATAATTTTATATGTAAATATATAATAAATATAATTAATAAATATAATAGGATATATACCATAATATAATGTAATTTGAAATATAATACAATGATATATATAAATAAATGCATAAATAAAATAAAGTAAGATGAAGACTAATATAGTAATTATATCTAAAATATAAACAATATAAACTAATAATTATTATACTTGGCATTAACATTGTTAAATATATGGTAAGATTTTATCGTAATAATATATACGATATAAATGCAATTATCCAAAAGTGATATATCATGTTTAATTTAAATATAAACGGCATGTTACCTAAAAATATGGAGGATAGGGGTAAATTAATACTGAGAGACAATTTAAAAGAAATTGAAGAGATATTAAACCACAGAACTATACCAAAAAATGGATTAGATGATGAAAAAATAAAAATATTCTTAAAATTACTGTCTCTTATGGATACTGATAAAGACCCAAAAGCTATAAGGATAGGAGAAAGGGAAGGTAGGATATCCTCAAAAATTCAGGAAGAACTTGTTTCTGGATTTTGCCATGGCGTTGGAAGAAGCGGAAATCTAATCGACCCTCAGCCTAAGGCCCCCGGAGCAAGTGTGATGTATAAATTGACAAATAATATTTTAAAAAGTTTTTTAAAGAATTTGGGATTGAATGTTTATTCAATAGCTACTCCTGTGGCTACTGGAATGTCAATAGCACTGTGTTTAAGTGCGGCAAGAAAAAAATACAATTCAAATGTAGCTATATATCCTTATGCAGCACATAAAAGTCCGATAAAAGCCGTATCTTTTGCAGGACTTAGAATGAGATTGGTTGAAACTAAGTTATATGAAGATGCTGTAAAGGTTGATGTTGGGGATATAGAAGATGCCATAAAAAAGGAAATAAAATCCAACAATAATCCATGTGTTTTAAGCACCCTTACATTTTTTCCCCCAAGAGAAAGTGATGATATTGAAGAAATAGCAAAAATTTGTGATGAGTATAATATTCCCCACATAATAAATGGAGCTTATGCCATTCAAAATAAATTTTATATAAATAAATTGAATAAAGCATTTAAATATAGGGTGGATGCAGTGGTGAGCTCATCCGATAAAAATTTACTTACCCCAATAGGCGGTGGGATAGTTTATTCAAAAAACAAAGAATTCTTAAATGAAGTATCATTCTGTTATCCAGGCAGAGCATGTGCAACACCAATTGTAACTATGTTGGTTTCAATGTTATCCTTGGGTTTAAACAAATATTTGGAGCTTATGAAAAAGCAGAAAGAAAGCAGAAAACTTCTGAATAATCTTTTAAAGGAATTAGCGGAAAAAACAAATAATAAAGTTTTAAATATTAAAAACCCCATATCATTAGGTATTACCGTAGGTTCAAACCCTGTGGAAATAGCAGGGAAATTATACAATCTAAGAATTACAGGTCCAAGGGGAATAATGTCCTCAGATAAATTTGGTAATTGTTATTTGGGCAATTATCCTTATAATTATGTTGTTATGAATGCAGCAATTGGTGTTAAAAATAAGGATATTATTGTTGCAGTTGAAAGATTAAAAAATGTCATATCATAAAAAATACTAAATATCGGTGAAAATATGGCAATAACTATTGCAATAGCTTCTGGTAAGGGAGGCACTGGTAAAACTACAATTTCAGCCAATTTATCAGTAGCACTTTCAAAATTTGGAAAAGATGTAATTGTGCTTGATGCAGATATAGCTATGGCTAATTTGGAGCTCGTAATGGGTTTAGATGGGAAACCTATAACATTAAATGATGTTCTTGCAGGTAGTGTAAGTGTAGAGCAGGCTATTTATGAAGGTCCTGCTGGTGTAAAGGTTATTCCGGCCGGTGTATCATTGGATAGTTTCAAAAAAGCTAAACCGGAGAAATTATTAGAGGTATTAACAAAGTTGCATGAGTTAGGGGAGATTATAATAATTGATTGTCCAGCAGGTATTGGAAAAGAAGCATTAACCGCAATATCAACTGCTGAACATCTAATATTGGTGGTAAATCCCGAAATATCATCCATTTCTGATGCTTTAAAGGTTGTAGCTATTTCAAGAAGATTTGAAACTAATATATTGGGAACAATAATTAACAGGACTACCGCAGAGGATTCCGAGCTCAGTGCTAAGGCAATTGAAACAATATTGGAAGTCCCTATACTTGGAATAATTCCTGAAGACCCAAATATAAGGAGATGCGCAGCATTTGGAGAACCTATCGTAATAAGGTACCCTGATTCTCCTGCTTCACAAGCTATAATGCAAATTGCAGCAAGATTAACTGGGAAGGAATATATTCCTAAAAAAACTGAGGAAAAATCGTTTATTAAAAAATTCATTAAAGGATTATTTGGGGGAGGTAAAAAATGATAGATATAACAGTAGTCTTTGCAATAGCTATTATCAGCTTAATACTCAATATCCTTTTATTTACTAAGCTTATGCAGTTAAAAAACGAGTTAGATAATGTTAAACACTCTACAAGACTTACCCGAGAAGAGGTGGAAAAATTAAATGAGAGGTTAAAAAGGATTAAGTCATTATAATTGCAATTGATTTTAAATATTAATTGCTCCAAATTTTATATTATTATAATTGTATTTTATATTATATATTTTAATTATTTATATTTTATATTATTTTAATTATTTTAAATTAAAATATATTGTTGTGATATTATGAAAAGGCTGTTTTTGATAATCTCTCTTTTGATATTGGCAGGCAACTATGGTTATGAGAATATAAATATAAGCCCAAAATTAGTGGATAATACTACGAATAATGTATATATTGAATATAATCTAAATAATTCACTTGCAATACACAATTTTACTTTAAATTTAGTTTCTGATGGGATAGCATTTGAGAATAATACACTAAATATATCCTATGTCGAAGGAGGTAAAGGAATATATAAAAATTTTAGTGGTAAAATTATAAATAAAAGTATAAATGATTACAATATAATTATATCGGTTAGATATGTATTAAATAATTCGTTAATAAGTTATATAAAACATTTTCATGTATATAAGGTAAATAATTCCAAATTAATAAACAATAATGAAACCTTATTAAATACAGAGAATAAATCATCAAAATCAACCCCTAATATCACCAATAATACCAATAACAACAATTCCACAACTATATCAAAAAATGAAACCCATGGTAAAAAGACACACAAAGCAAATTCAATAATAACAAATAATACCAACATCACCAATAACAGCATTACTGCCAATAGCAACAATATAGTCAATAAGCCTTCAAATGATAATAATAATGATAATCAGCTAAATTATGTAGTTTATGGTATAATTGGTTTAATAATGGGTGTTATTTCTGCATTGATAGTAATATATGTTTATAGATTATAATTTCTCCTCCTATTTTTATATTATTATATATTTACAGATACAGCTAATTTAAGGGAAAATTATGGACAACTTAGCCGTCGTAGTAATACCTGCATATAATGAAGAAAAAAATATCTTAAAAGTATTGGATGATTTAAATAAATTAAGTGATTTAAGTGAGCAGTTTGATTCAATAGTTGTAGATGATGGAAGTACCGATGGAACAAAAACGATTATTGAAAATTATATAAAAAATAACTCTCTTAACTATAAAATATACACTATATTTAAAAGCAAAAATGAAGGCAAATCAAAAGCATTAGAAGATGGAACTAAATTTGCGCTAAAACAAGGATATAATTATATAATATATATGGATGGGGATTACCAGCATAAACCAAGAGATATTCCAAAAATGTTTAAAAAATTAAAAAAAACTAATGCAGATGCTGTTTTTGGTATTAGGAAGTATAACCATATTCCATTACATAGGCAAATATCGAATTTTTTGGCAAGTATTTTTATGTCCTTGGTAATTTCGATATATTCTAAAAAAATTTACTTTTTTAGGGATATACAGAGTGGATTTAGGATTATTAAAAGTGATTTTTTAAATGATGCATATTTCGGCGAAGGATATAGTGTAGAGCATATAATAGCCCTCCAATTGGCAAAAAAGAAAGCTAAAATTGTTGAAGAATATATTGAAATTGAATATCATCCTGATGCAACATCCCATATTACAACAAAAAAGATACTTGATGTTATGAAAGAGGTTGCAAAATTTGTACTATTCCATAATAATAAATAAAATAAGTAAATTAATGATTATTATCTTTTAATATTTTTTTAAGCTCATCAAGATGTTTTTTAGTTCCAAATGCATATATAACATCATTTACTTCCAATATAACATTAGGACTGGGGTTAATAATTACATTATCTCCCTTTTTTATGGCAAGTATTGTTGCACCGGAACTCTGCCTTATTTTTGATTCACTGATTGATTTTCCCACAACTACTGAATTGGGTGAAATTGTAAATCTCCCTATCTCCATATCATGGGTGGTGTCCATTAGAGTAGATACAAAGTCTAAAATTTCTGGTTTCAATGTGAGCTCTGCTATTCTTAAACCACCTATGGTATATGGAGAGACCACTCTGTCTGCACCTGCTTTCAAAAGCTTATTAACTGAGGTATCATTATCCACTTTGGCAACAACATAAAGATTTGGATTAAATCCTTTGGCTGAGAGGGTGATAAATAAATTTTCGGCATCTGAACTAACTGATGCAATTAATCCCTTTGCTTTCTTTACACCAGCCCTTTCCAATACATCATCCGATGTAGCATCACCTACAACATATATCAAATTTTTATATCGGTCTAATTCATCTAAAATCTTTTTTTCATCTGCATCAATTACAACAAATGGAACTCCAGCTTTTTCAAATTTTTTAGCCACTATTTTTCCAATTCTTCCAAATCCACATAATATATAGTGATTATTCATCTTTTTTAACTTATTTTGCATTTTTTTCAACCTTAATATTTTTTTGAATTGCCCCTCTATAAAAAATCCTGCAATAGATGCTACGGTATAAGCCATAGCCCCTGTGCCGCATATAACATATATTAATGTTAAAATTCTTCCGTCAAATGTGGTGGGTATAATATCCCCATAACCTACGGTGGACATTGTGATTATTACAACATATAGGGCTGTGAAAAAATCCCAATTCTCAAAATGCATGAGTCCTATGGTTGCTAATAATACAATAGCACATATCGTTCCAATCCCTAATTTTATTCGCTCTAATGATTCCATTTTTTAAATCCCTTATTTATTTT
The DNA here is from genome assembly GCF_000179575.2 of Methanothermococcus okinawensis IH1. Taxonomy (NCBI): domain Archaea; kingdom Methanobacteriati; phylum Methanobacteriota; class Methanococci; order Methanococcales; family Methanococcaceae; genus Methanothermococcus; species Methanothermococcus okinawensis. The sequence goes on from NC_015636.1 coordinate 1,413,839, forward strand.
GTAATTTATATCAATATAGTATATCATCTTTTTATTTATTTTAATTTAATAGTTATTTAATAGTTTATTAATTTATATTTTAATAGTATATCTTTTAGTTTAAATGAAAAATTAAGTTAATATAAATACCGCAATAAAGGAAATAGAATAAAATATAGAATAAAAAAGTAATAATAAATAAAAAATAATATAAAAATAAAAGAATAAAAAAGTAATAAGTAAAAAAAGTAAATATAATATGGTGGTAAATAATATGATAGATTCAAAAACTAAGATGTTAGGTCTTATTGGTCATCCTGTTGAGCATTCATTATCCCCTATAATGCATAATGCGGCATTAAGAGATAAAAATCTAAATTATGTTTATCTCGCATTTGATGTTCTTCCAGAAAATTTAAAATATGTTGTTGATGGGTTAAAATCTCTTGGAACAGTGGACGGATTTAATGTAACTATCCCTCACAAAGTAAATATAATGAAATATCTTGACGAAATAGACAGAGAGGCTGAGTTCATAGGTGCAGTAAATACTGTAAAAATAGCAAATAATAAAGCAGTAGGATATAACACCGATGGATTAGGGGCAAGGAGGTCTCTTGAAGAAGAAATTGGAAAGGTAGAAAATAAAAATATCTTAATAGTAGGGGCAGGTGGAGCTGCAAGGGCAGTAGCATTTGAATTTGCAAAAAATAACAATTTAACAATCATAAATAGAACTGTTGAAAAGGCGGAGCTCCTATCAAAAGAAATATCTGAAAAACTAAATAAACCTATATATTACAACAATTTAGATGTAGATATTGATGACTTTGATATAATTATACATACAACACCAATAGGTATGTATCCAAATATTGAAGCTAAACCTATTATAGATACAGATGGGATTAAAGATAATATGGTTGTAATGGATTTAATATATAATCCAAAAGAGACCATACTTTTAAAAGAGGCTAAAAAGCATGGGGCAAAAACAATTAACGGACTTGGGATGCTGGTATATCAAGGAGCAATAGCTTTTGAAATATGGACTGGTGTTAAGCCAGATATTGATATTATGAAAAGGACACTTTATAATTCTTTAAAATACTAATTAAAATATAAATAAAATATTAAAATATTAAAATATAAATATTAACTAATATTAACGGTGAAAAAATGATATCCAACAATTATGAAAAGTTTAAAGGGATGGTTGATGAATTGATAGAAAAATACAAGGGCGATATGGGTTGCCATGTATCATTTACGGGATTTGTAAGAAATTACAATATTGACAAAGAAGGACATAAGATTCCCACCGACAATATGGTAATTCCAGATATTCTTGATATATTGGAAGATATCAGAAAAGATGCAATTGAAAAATTTAACCTTTTAGATGTTGCAATTTACCACAACAAAGGCACTTTAAAAGTTGGAGATGTGGTATCATCTATTTATGTATTTGCAAGGCATAGGAAAGAGGGATTTTTAGCGTGTGAATATATTATTGATAAAATAAAAAAATATCATTAGGTATATTTAATCCCTATTTCTCATTAAAATTAATTTTTTTATCTAATATTTAAAAATATGTAATTTAATACATATGATACTTAATTTAAAACTTCGATTTTTTGGTGGTTTTATGAAGGTATTGCTTTTTGAATATGCAGTAGGCAGTGGTGAAATCGTAGAAAACACTATCTTTGAAGAAGGAAAATTAATGTATGATAAATTACTTAACGACTTTTTAAAGGAGGGTTATTCTGTTATTTCTATTGTTGATAACAAAAATAGCAATTATTATTCCAATTTAAAAAACAGGAATTTAGAGATACATGCACCAGAAGAAAATTATAAATCAAAATTAAATGAATTACTATCCAATAGAGATATAGATATGGCGTTAATAATTGCACCAGAAAGCGACAATATATTATACGATTTAACCAAAATAGTTGAAAAATATGACAATGTTATAAATTTAGGCTCTTCTTCAAAAGGCATTAAGATAGCAGGAAATAAATATTTAACATACAACAAAATTAAGGATTATGTAAAAACACCAAAAACATTTCCATTAAAAAAATATATTGTAAAAGAAATCGATGGTTGCGGAGGAGCTCACCAAATAGTAGATGAAAATTATATTGTCCAAGAGTTTGTAGAAGGGAAACCATATTCAATAAGTTTTATAGTTCAAAATATGGACTATGATAGAAAAATATATCCGTTATGCTTAAATAAGCAATATATAAATAAAAAGTACTGTGGCGGTGAAATAAACATATCTCATCCATTGAAAGATGAAATTATTAAAGAATCAGAAAAAGCATTAAAGAGAATAGAAGGATTAAACGGTTATGTCGGTGTAGATGTTATTGTAAATAATAACGATATATATATACTCGAAATAAACCCACGAATTACAACATCGGTAGCAGGACTAAATATAGAACCCTCACTTGCAAAACTTTTGGTTGATAATGTGTCTAAAAAGGAAAAGGAATTGATATATAAATTAAATAATGGAAAAAAATTTGTTAGGGATGAAACTGGAAAATTTATTTTTAAGCGGTAAATGAATCATGATATTTATTAACTAAATTCTTAACCAATATTGGAGCTATCATTGAGGTTATTAAGGACAACACCACTATGGCAACAAAAAATTCATTGGATATTATGCCGAGCTCCTTGCCAACAGATGCTGCAACAAGGGATGCTGAAATTTTTGGTATGGTTAATAATCCTCCACACATACTTTTTATTTTATCATATCCTACAAGTTTAAATGATATATAGCCAGATATAACTTTTAAAACTACTGCACCGATTATAGTGGCTAAAATTAATCCAACATTACTTAAATTATACAATACTGAGATATTTGTATTCATCCCCAATGCAAAGAAAAATATCGGTATAAAAAAACCATAACCGATGGCATTTAGGTTTTTATTTAGCAATTCGTCATGTTCTTTTTTTGTCAATGATTCTGAAATTGCTATTCCTGTTATAAATGCTCCAATTATTGGGTGAAGGCCTAAATGTTCCCCTATGAGAATAGATATTAATATGATAAATATTACAAAATGTATCTTTTTAATATGTAATTTTTCGAATTTTTCAAATATTATTTTTGAAATATACGGGATTGTTAGTAATAATGCCCCAATATACACCACATCGGAAGTTATAAAATAACCCACATTAAAATTTTGACCATCTGTACTTAATCTGATTATTATCGATAAAATTATAAGGCTGATTAAATCTACCAAAATCGTAGAGCCAAGAACCGTAGTTCCAAATTTTGATTTTGTAAGATTCAATTCATTCATTAATGCATACACTATACCAACAGAATGGGATGAAAATATTATGGCATATAGCAGAGCTCCTATAAAGTTAAGTCCAAACCATGTCCCTATTAAATAACCCCCTATGGCTGGAATGATAAGAGAAAATAAACTTATGAATATGGAACTTTTGAATTCCCTCCTTAAAGTCTCATTATCTACTTCCATACCTGCCAAAAACATTAAAAATATAGCTCCAAATGACGAGAACAACTCTATTACATTATCCGGCTGTATTAGCCCAAGTCCATAAGGTCCAGCAATTATGCCTGCCAACATCACTGAAGTAATACTCGGAACATTGAATCTTTTTAATATTTCAGGCATTATAAATATGAATGAGATTATTATAAAAAACATCAAATAGGCATCCACAATTTCACCAATTGATATATATTAACTATATATAAATTTATAATTAAAATGTTATAAAATTAGAATAGAGTAATAAATATATTTTTCATTTGTTTATTAAAATTATTATTAATTATATTAAATTTTTTAAAATATACCGTAAAAAATATTATTTAATAAAATATAATAAGAAATAAAGATAATAAAATATAGAACATTATAGTTTTTATTTATAATTTTTGTATTGATATTTTTATTTTATAAACTTCCTTGTTAGGGGTTTTTATTTCCCATTCTTGTTCATAATCTGGTTTTATTTCATTTACAAACATACCTCTTACTTCTTTTTCAATGGACTTTAATATATCTTCGTTAAATTCTATGCCTTCTATTTTTACCTTTATTTTCTCTTCAATATCTAAATCCATGTCCTTTCTCATAGATTGAATTCTTCTAATGACCTCCCTCATAAGTCCCTCTTTTATAATATCCTCGGTTAGTTCAATATCCATATATACACTTCCCTTTGAAAATTCCATGCCTACGATGTTTTCTGGAATTTCTATTTTAAATTCGACATATTCGGGTTTTATCTCATATCCATTAATTTCAACTGTTCCCTCTTCTTTTAATTTTTCACTGAGCTCATTTGGATTTATGGAGTTAATGATTTTTACAACATTTGGAACCTCACTTTTGAATACCTTTCCGAGCTCCCTATAATTTGGCTTAACAGTCATGTTTCCTTTGAACTCTTCAACATCTATTTCCTTAACATTGCCCTGCTCTTTTATGATATAGCCATATTTCTCCACCACATTTTCAAGGCTCTTTGGAAGTATTATTTTTGATATTGGGTATCTCAATGTGTGTTTTACCTTATCCCTTCCTCTCAATATGGCATCTACAATTTCCCTTACAACTTCTATATCCTCTTCAAGTGTTTTATTTATATACTTCTCATCAACAGTTATTTTATTCATAAATATACTTTCTGGCATGCCTTGTGTTCTCATGTTTTGATATATCTTTTCACTTATGTGTGGTGCAACAGGTGCTAGAATTGTAATTAACTTCATCAATACATAGTATAATGTTTGATATGCTGAAAGTTTTTCAGGGTCATCCTTTTCCATCCATGTTCTACTTCTTATAAGTTTAATATACCATCTACTTAAATCGTTTAATATGAACTCTCTTAATTTCCATGTATAGGAATGTAAATGAGGCATTTCTAAATCTTCAATTATCTCCTTTGTTAAACTGTTTATTTTACTTATTATCCACTTATCTTCATCCTTTAAATAATTCATATATTCATCGTTTGGCACAAAGTTATCAAGCACCATATAATTTACTGCAAAGGCGTAGGAATTCCAAAGAGTATTGAATAAACTTTTTATTTCACCGAGCTCCTTATATGAGAACCTTATATCTTCCCATGCCTTATTTGCACTGAGTAAATAATATCTCAATAAATCCGCACCATATTCTTCAACTACATCATCTGGATTTACCACATTGCCTAAACTTTTGCTCATTTTGTTTCCGTTTTCATCAAGTGCAAATCCGTGCATCATGCATTTTTTATAGGGTATATCATTGAATACAATTTCACTCAATGCATGCTGGGAGTAGAACCATTTTGTAACCTGGTCGTTTCCTTCAACAATGAAATCAGCTTTTTTAAGTTTTTTTGCATTTATTGATGCATAAGGAGCCAATCCTGAGTCATACCATACATCAAGAACATCAGGCACTCTTTTCATTTCTCCTCCACAGCTACATTTTAAAATAACCTTATCCATTGTAGGTTTATGAAGGTCATCAAGAGGGACATCGTTTATCATCTTTTCCTTTAATTCCTCAACACTTCCTATTACCTCATACTTTCCACATTTTTCACATACCCATATTGGAAGTGGTATTCCCCAATATCTCTGCCTGCTTATATTCCAATCTCCAACAAATTTAACTCCATTTATGTATCTTGTTTCTACCCAATTTGGCACCCAATCAACAGTTTTAGTATGTTCTATTATGTCATCCTTTATCTTTGATATGTTTAAGAACCATTGCTCAGTAGCTCTAAATAAAAGTGGTGTTTTACATCTCCAACAGTGCGGATATGTGTGTTTTATTTTTCCTGCTGAAACTAAAAGATTTTTATCTTTTAAAGTTTTTATAACATGTTCATCAGCATCTTTTACAAACACTCCTTTCCATTTTCCTTCTATATATTTACCTTCATCATCTATTGGAGAGTAAATTGGAACATTGTATCTTTTACCAACTTCAAAGTCCTCTTCACCAAATCCTGGTGCAGTATGAACTAAACCAGTTCCGCCATCCAATGTAACATGCTCTCCCAATACCACAGTATGGACATTTTTTAGTTTTGAAAATTCTTTTTGTTTTTCGTTTTCTTCCAACAATGGATGAATGTATTTTTTACCTTCCAAATCCTTTCCTTTTACAGTTTTTATTATATTATATGATTTTATATTGTTATCTTTACGAGCTCTCTTCATAACTTCTTCAACTAATGCCTCAGCTATTATCAATGTTTCTTTTATTTCTTGCCCATCTCTTTCTAAAACAACTTCAACATAGGCATAATCATAATCTGGATGAACTGAAACAAGAAGATTTGCAATTAAGGTCCATGGGGTTGTTGTCCAGATTACCAAGTATGTGTTTTTTTCTTCTTTATTTTTATTTTTATTTCCTTCTTTAATTTCATCCTCTTCATCCTCTTCGTCCATTAATTTAAATTTAACATAAACTGATGGGTCAAGAACTTCTTTATATTCTCCCCTAACCTCATGCTCTGCCAGTGAAGTTTCACATCTTGGACACCAGTATCCTACCCTCAAATCCTTTGAAAGAAGATTTTTTTCATAGGCCTTTTTTAAACTCCACCATCCTGTTTCTATATAGTCGTTTTTTATAGGTAAATATGCATTTTCCCAATCAAGCCATATACCAAGGTTTTTAAATTGATTTTCCATTATTTCCTTATTTCTCAATGCAAATTCCTTACATTTTTCAATAAATTCTGTTGTTCCAATTTTTGTTTCAATGTCCTTTTTTGATTTTATGTTAAATTCATTTTCAACCTTTACCTCAATAGGAAGACCGTGCATATCCCATCCTGCCTTATCAAGAACATTGTATTTTTGCATTCTCTTAAATCTCAATATTGTGTCTTTTATTGTTTTATTCCATGCAGTTCCTAAATGTATTGCACCAGAACAGTATGGGGGACCATCTACAAAATAATATTCTGGATAGTGCTCATTTAGCTTTTTTACCTTTTGGTATATCTTATTATCTTCCCAAAAATTTTTTATTTCCTTGTCCATTTCTCTAAAATTAACTGCTCCTTTAACCTCTTTCATGCCTTCACCCTTTTATTATTTAATTATTATTATACCATTATTATATCATTATTTGATTTTATCATTTTTTACTTTTATTTTTTGCTGTTTTTATGTTTAATTTAGATTGAGAAGAAGATTTATAAATTTTTTGCTTTTTTGGAGGCCTGCCATTTTTTCTTTTTCGTTCTCTTCTTCATCGCCACCCTTACTTTTATAATATCCTTTTAATGGAGGCATTTTTGGAAGGTCTTCAATAAGATAAGGATACGGTTCATGCCTTTCACTTATCACCACGATATGTGCAGGAGGGTGGATTTTTCTTATTTTATCTATTGCTCTTGGAGCGTTTTCTTCGATTTTAACCAAACATGCTTTTTTGCATGGTTTTTTAATACCTCCAAGTATGTATTTTAGGAGCTCATCCGCAGCCTCTGGAACCATGATTTTTGGCTTTCCAATTATTGTTAATTTTGCATGTCTATGTATATCTGCCAAAGCATTCTTAATCTTTTCGTAATTGTCGCCCCGTATGAGTAGTAATACCATAGCTTCTTCACCGTGTTTCTTTTAATTATTTAAAAAATAAATAAAAAATAAAAAATAAAATAATTTAATGTAAATTATGTTTTATCTTTTTTAAATGTTTTTGATTTATAAAGTTAAATTATTTATCAAAATGTTTTGCATTATGAAGTTAATGGATAATCTCGATATAATTCAATAGCCTGTTTAAAAATTATATCTGTTAATTCATCCATATTTTTCTGTTTTAATATTTTATGTTTTATATCATATTTTCTCAATATACGTTTTATAGATGCTCTAACTCTTGCTTTTGAGCTCTCATATCTAAACCAATCTGTGGATAAATTTTTCTTTATTTTTTCGGTAATTTCCCTTACAATTTCTATAATAATTTCCATTTCATCGTCGTTTAAATTTGAATTGCTATATAAGTATATTAGAGCATCATAAAATACCTCTTCTTCATCAGTTAAACCAAGTTTTTTAGCATTATCTGAGGAATACTTCAATTCCTCAGCGATATTCATAAGCTGCTCCATTACCTGTTCAACAGTAATTAATCTATTGTTATATTTTCTTATAGCTTCCTCTATTTTTTCTTGAAAAGATTTTCTTTTAATTCTATTTCGTTTAAGTAATACTTTTACCTGGTCATTTAGTAGTTTTTCTAAAACCTTAACTTGAACATCCTTAACCTTAATATTATTAAGATATTTTAAAAATTTGGGGTCAAATATCGATATAGATTTAGTATCCTTTAATCCAAAGATATTTATAACATCTTTTGCTTGGATGCTTCTATTTACGAGCTCTATAAGTGCATCTTCTAAGGAGTCCGATATTTCGTTATTTTTGGTGTAGGTATAATTTCTAAGATTTTTTGCTACCAATTGGAAAAATTCTAAATCATCCCTAATTTTCATTGCCTCAGGGTGTGGGCTCACAAGTGCATGAACCTTTGTTAATTCCGATACCAATTTTAAATAATTTCTTAAAATTCCTTTTTCTTTTTTGTCATCCTCTGTGATTTTGTAATATGCCATCTGTATAAGTTTTGCGAGCTCCGTATTTGATAAGGATTTCCAATTGGAATAATCTATTTTATTTAGATACAGCCTTGCTATATCATACTTATCTTTCATTAGCTTTAACGCTTCGTTAAGTGGGAGCATGGTTTCTTTTACAACTTTTCCACTGTATCTATCAAGCGATTTTTTAAGGTCGTCGGTAATTCCAATATAATCGATTATCCAGCCACCTGCTTTATTGGGATACACCCTATTTACTCTTGCAACTGCCTGTAATAGATTGTGGTTTTTCATAGGTTTATCAATATACATCCTATCCACAACAGGCACATCAAAACCTGTGAGCCACATATCCACAACTATAACAATTTTTAAAGGGTCATTGGGATTTTTAAATCTTTCTGCGAGCTCCTCCAATTCATGCTTTGTTCGTATATGCTCCCAAAATTTCTTAGGGTCGTGGCTTTTATTTCCAGACATTACTACGGCTATTTCCGGGCAATCTTTTATTTTTTTCATATAGTTATACATTTCTACGGCGGCATTTCTGCTTATACATACGACCATGGCTTTTGTATTTAATTCTTTGCCGTTAAAGTGGGTAATAATATCTTTTGCTATTTTTTCCATTCTTGATGGTGTTGTAATAAGGGTTTCAACTGCTGAAAATCTTCTTTTTATATTTTCTTCCTTTGAATTTTCCAACTCTTTTGTTATGTTTTCAAAATCCAAATCCAAATATTCATTTGAAAGATGGAGCTCTGAAAATCTTGCCTCATAGTAAATAGGAACAATAGCCCCATCCTCTGTCGCATCCTTTATAGTATATATTCCTGCGTAATCTCCAAAAGTATTTGTTGTAGATTTATCTTCAAGTTCTATTGGCGTTCCTGTGAATCCAATAAACATTGCATTTGGTAGAGCTCCTCTTATGTTCTGGGCAAGTTTTTTATATTGGCTCCTATGTGCCTCATCTGCAATCACTATAATGTTATTTCTATCTGAGATTTTAGGGAATATATTATCTTTATTATTATTTCCTTTTTCATCCTTTGTTAGTTGGAATTTTTGAATGGTTGTAAATATTATGTCCCCCGATTTAATGTTTAACTTGTCCCTAAGGTCTTCTATTGATTCTGCCTTTTTTCCGTATGTTCCTAACTCAGTTTTTATAAAGGTTTTATAAATTTGGTCGTCTAAATCGTTTCTATCGGTTAAAATTAATATTGTTGGATTATTTAGTTCTGGAAGTTTTATAATTTTTCTCGTGTAAAATAACATGGATAAAGATTTACCGCTTCCCTGTGTGTGCCAAAATGTTCCGATTCTCTTATCTTTTGAGTTTATGGCTTTCAGGGTTCTATTTACTGCTTTTCTAACATCGTAAAACTGGTGATACATAGCTATTTTTTTAATAATTTGTTTTTTGTCGATTTCATATACTATAAAATCCTGAATATATTCTAAAAGCCTTTTTCTATTGAATAATCCTTTAATTAAAACCTCTAATGAAGGGGTTGTTTTTTCCTCGTAGTCGTATTTATCGTTAATCCCCCTCCATTTTGAAAATCTTTCGTAATTTGCTGTGATACTTCCTATTTTAGTTTTCAATAGGTTGCTTATTACTAATATTTCGTTGTAGTAGAATATTTGGGGTGCGAGCTCCTTATAATTTTGAATTTGTTTATATGCACTTTTTATGGATGAGTTGGCTGGATTTTTAAATTCAAATAATGCTATCGGTAATCCATTAATAAATAGGATTAAATCAAATCTTACTCCATCCTTATTTTCTTCCTTTACCACAAATTGATTTGATATTAAAAAAGAGTTATTATTTATATTGTTAAAATCTATTAATTTTACTATATCAGCTTTTATATTGCCTTCTTTGTCCCTATATTCTATGGGTATTCCGTTTATAAGTAATCTATGAAAATTATAGTTTGCCTCTTCTATGCTTATGTTTGATAATGATATTATTCGTTTATATACTTCTTTTAGTGCGGCATCTGGAATAGTTGGATTTAATGTTCTTATGGCTTTTAGAAATCTTTCTTTTAAAATCACATCTGCGAAGGTTTCCCTTTCTCCTTTTTCTGGGGTGAGCTCCTTTCCATGTATATATTGGTATCCCTCCCCATCACTTAACCAATTTATAGCGGGCTGTTCTACTATCTTATCTTCGCTGGTATTTCCCATTCTATCACCTAATATATATTCCCCTCGGAGCTCCGACTTATATATTATTCACTCTTTTAAAATTTTTTCAATGATGGGTTTTAGTTTTGGAATTTTATTTATTACTACATCATAAACTAAATAATAATCTACCCCGAAGTATTTATGAATTAAAACATCCCTCATGCCTGCGATATTTCGCCATTGTATTTCTGGATGAGAATCTCTTATTTCATTTGGTATGTTTTTAACAGCTTCACCAATTATTTCCAAACTTCGAACAAATGCTCGTTTTAATGTTTCGTCTTCTATAAATGTATTATAATCTAAGTTATGTGATGTGTTTAGCAAATATTCACACTCATCGAGTATATGTAGTAAGTATTTTCTTTTATCCTTCAATATACTCAACCTCTGATAGTATCTCATTTCTTAAATGCTTAGAAATGCTTTCTTTGGTTAATAAATCAACATCTGTTTTAAAAATATCTTTTAAATAATAGTAAAGATTCATAAAATTATCAAAATTTTTGTATCCTTCTTCAAACTCAACTAATATGTCTATATCTGATGTTTCCTTTTGTTCCCCTCTTGCATAACTTCCAAATATTCCGATAGTTTTAACCTTATATTTTTCTCTTAGTTCCTTTTTATGTTCTAAGATAATCTTTTTAATTTCGTTTAAGGTTTTCATATAATCACCTTCGGAGCTCCGATAAGTTCCGTAAATTAAAAGATAAATCAAACATTTTTTTATAAATAAATATAAAGTTTATATTTTAAAATTAATTGGATATATTATGGTTTTACTCTAATTTTCCCTGTGATAAGTTTAGGTAGTAGTGTATCTCTTATTTTAGTTAAGGTTTGGATTTCTTTTTGATTATTTAAAATTTGGTTAAATATGGGTTTTGTTAAATCTCCAAATAATTTTAAAATTCTTTTCATCTCATCTATTTTTTTAGGTAATGTTATTTTCATGTGTTCTACTGATTTTCCAGCATGTAATATAGTTGTCCCACTAGCATAATTCTTTATAGTGTTTTGAATATTATCACTTTTTAAAAGACAGTATATATACATATTTGGAATATCGTATTCTGATATTGGACATACTTTACGTATTCCTGATGAATAAGCACCATTATATCCAAATTTTACAACACCCAAACTTCCATCTAATGATATTATAATATCCTCAGAATTCAAAATTTTATTTTTTGCCATTTCTTTTGGAATATATACCTTTTCAGAATTAGAATTTAAATCTCTAATTCGAATAAATCTAATATGGTTTTCTTTTTTTATAAGTGTATAATATTTAGAACCTGGTTCAATCCCCCTTATAAAGTTCAATATATTTTTTATAGGTTTGATACTCCAACCCTTCGGTATCTCTCCGAGCTCGCTATTTATAAACTCTCCACCAGAACTTTTATATGGTTTTCCTTCTTCGTTTGGAAATTCAAAATCTATAAACCATCTTTTAAAAATTGTTTTTGCCATTTCTTCTAATGTTTTATTCATTTTAATGTTTAATTCAATTTTATCATCTAAACTTGATAATATTTCGGCTATTTTTTGCTGTTCTTTAAGTGGTGGAAGTAGGATTTCTAAATTTTTTATAGTGGTTCCAGATATTTCCTTAAAAGTGGAACCTCCAGCCAAACTTTCTAATACTTTTTTCTTAGTTTTTAACCAATAATAAAGAAATTCATAGTTTAATTTATCTTCATTAGTTATAAAACTTCTAAATCCTTGATTAGTTGTAAGTTCATTTTTAGCAATAGCCACATAACCAATTGGTGCTCGGGATGATAATAAAATGGTTCCAGGAGGTAGTAATTTTGCAGAAGAATTTTTAAGCCCTTCTCGACTTATGTTTCTTTCTCCCTTACATATATATTTAAAAATATAATTAGATAAATCCTTGGGAGTAATCCATGGTATATCACCGTTCCAATATTCAGATTTTTTAGTGGAAGGAGTCCCACCCCCTATAACATTTGCAACTTCTCCCAATTTTCGAACTTCCCAACCATCAGGTAAATATAAATCGTCCATAATATCACAACATATAAATTTATTAATAATAAAAATTAAAATTATGCCTTAAATCCCAATTCACTTAAATTATTCTTTATTCTTTCTTCTAATTCTCTCGATTTTTTAAAGTGTTCTGATAATTCCTTAGTCAATCTTTCCATTTTATCTTCAAAAGGTTCTGAGTCTTCTTCAACATCTGCAATTCCAACATAACGCCCAGGAGTTAAAATATAATCTTGTTCTCTTATTTCATCTATCGTAGCAACTTTACAGAATCCCTTTTCATCCTTATAATCTGGATAGCCATCCTCTCCCCTATAACATCTATAAACATCAGCTATTTTTTTAATCTGTTCATCTGAAAATTCGTTCTGATTTCTTGCTACGGGGGTGTAAATTTCCCTTGCATCTATAAATAGAGTTTCCCATTTCCTACTTCTAAACCTTCCATTCTCTTTGTTTTTGTCTATTACCCATATACAAGCGGGAATTTGCGTAGTATAAAACATCTTATTAGGTAGTGATATTATACAATCTACAATACCTTCTTCTATTATCTTTTTTCTTATCTCCCCTTCTTTACCACCAGCAGATAGGGAACCATTAGCCATAATAAAAGCAGCTATGCCATTATCCGATAAATGATAAATAAAATGCTGTATCCATAAAAAGTTTGCATTCCCACTTTTTGCATTTTCTGCCTTTTTTGGAACAATTCCATAGGGAAACCTTACATCTCCTTCCAAAACCTTTTGGTCATAATCCTTGTAGTTAAACGGCGGATTTGTAATAATATAATCTGCTTTTAAATCCCTATGTTTATCATTTGATAGCGTGTCTCCCTGTTTTATCTGGTCATGGGATAATCTATGTATCGCAAGGTTCATTTTACATATTCTAACATTTGAGGAATTCAACTCCTGACCATATATTGCTAAATCTATACCATTTCCATTTTTTAAATACTCCTTTACAAACTTAGAGCTCTGAACAAACATTCCACCACTACCACATGCAGGGTCGTATATTCTACCTCTTAACGGCTCCACCAACTCAACAAGCAGTTTTACAATACATTCAGGAGTAAAGAACTCACCCCCTTTCTGCCCCAATTTCTGGGAAAAGTTCCTCATAAAATACCCATAAATTGTTCCGAATACATCCCCTATACTTTCATCCTTGTTTTCTATAAATTCCTTATAATTAATATTATTAAATAAATCAAGTAATGCCCCTAATTTCTCATGTGGAATTTCTGCCCTTACATATTCCTTAGGTAATACTCCCTTTAATTTACTGTTATGTTTTTCAAGCAAAATCATTGCATCATCCAATAACTTGGCAATATTTGGATTTTTCGCATTTTTTATTAAATAATCCCACCTTGATTGTTCAGGAACATAAAAAACATTTTCAGAAATATATTCCTCATTATCTTCTAAAAGTCCTATGAGCTCATCTTCTGTTTCACAATAATAATCACTTTTGGGATTTTTAGATAAATCAATTAATTCTCTTCTTCTTTCTTCAAACATATCAGAAGCATATTTTAAGAATATAATGCCCAATACTATATCTTTATATCTTGAAGGGTCAACACTACCCCTTAGTTTTTCAGCACTACCCCATAATGTTTTTTCAAGTTTTTTTAACATTTCCTGTTTCTTCTTTAACTTCATATTATCCCTTTTTTAAATAATAGCAGATATTAAAATAAAGTAATTTAATGTAAATTATGTTTTATCTTTTTTAAATGTTTTTTATTTTAAAGTTAAATAACTGTAATAACGAATATGTTAATTTTACTAAATATAAATTAATAAATATTAAATAAATATTAATATATTAATTAAATCTTCTTTCCATAGACATTTAAATATTCTTTAAGTATAAATGGAAAATCCCTTGCCTTAACAAATCTCAATCCAAGGCGTTGAGCCCATTTTTCAATACCTTCATCACTTGCCACCACTGCGGCGTCGAGCTCCTTTGCAAGTAATAGCACATCTAAATCTGGGGCACTATCAAGAGTTCCAGTTCTCAAAGCACTTCTATATTTATTCCTAAATGAATTTACAGTTTTTGATAAAACATCATCTATTAATAATTTTTTATCTTTCTTATCTTTTTCATCCTTTAACTTGTCATCCTGTGAAAGCACATAAGCTTCTGATGCTGTTTCATACATTGCATTTTCACTTATTCTCATGCCTTTGTTTATTCTTTCCCTTAAATCCTTTATATATTCATAAAGTATCTCTGCTGGGAGTTTTATTTCATACCTATTTGGTGTTTTCTTTACAAGCCAAGTATCTACTTTAATTAAAATTTCTTCTGGACACCCCTCCCTTTTCAAAAATCCTGCGAGCTCATCATATACACTTGGATACGGAATATGGCATGAAATATCCAAATGAACCCTTGATTCTGATATTAAATCAAGTATCATCTCAGCAGATTCAGAAATCGTATTTGCCCCAAGCGATTTTCTAACCTCACTATCTGTAATTGCCGTAGTATCCAAACAAAATCTTTGTTTTTGCAAAATATCACCATTTTATATTATTTAATTATTTAATTAAAAATCGTCATTTACTGCAAGTATTTTTATCTTTGAAGGATAATTTTTTATATATTCAGAAATAATTTTATTATCTATTCGAGCTTCGAGCTTTGATATGATTCTCTCTTTATAATGTCTTGAAAATCCATAGGGAATAGCATTTTTTATCTCATCAACAGTAGTATAAGGCCTGTTCTTTTCTAAATATTCTGCTATATGTTTTGGAATATATCTTTTTAAATCATATTCATTTGCAGTTTCCAGTATCCTATCTTCAAACCTTTTTAAAATAATACTATTAAGTTTCCCTTTATCATAATATCTCTTTAAAATATTTAATGTGGTTTCTGGAAGCATATTTCTTATCTCATCAAATTTTCCGTTAAGTATGCTTTCTCTAATTTTAGTCCCACTTATGCCTTCTATTCGTTTTATAAAAACAAATTTTGGATTAAAATTGATATTGTAGTTTTTATTAACTTTATAAATAGTATTTGACATAGAAGCTATAACATAATTATCTATTTCAAGTTTTTCACATAGGAGCTCACCCGTTTCAATGCATGATACATTATAGGGCTTAACTTTTATATGGTATCCACTATTTATACAGTTTATGACCTTTTCCATGGCATTTTCCTCAATATGCCCTCTTGGTATAATTTCCGCCCCTATGTTATAAAACATCTTTATAAGACACTGCATATATTGACCAGAGCCCATTATTCCCATAGGAGGACCTTCAACAACCACATCTGCACCAGCTTTTATAGCCATTTCAGAACGGATATATCTATCAACAAGATATGGAATGCCTCTTCCACTTCTTTCAAGCGGTGCTGGAAGAATACTTATAAAGATACCGTATTTTTTACCTTCATTTAAGCAGTATTTATGCCCATTATGTAATGGATTGTATTCTGTGAAATCTGCAACAATATTACTTGGTTTTTCTTCCCCCTCTTTTTTGGATTTGATATTATCAATAATCTTTTTTAGATGGTTTATACAATTATTATCCTTTTCTTTTGAATACTTTATTATTTCATTCCTATCCTTTAAAAAATTTTTTAAATGTGAGCTCATATTACCCTCTTACATTTTTATGTTTTATATTAATTTTCTACGAATTATTTTTTAAATACTTTAAAATATTACTTTAAGATATAAGTTTAAGATAATTTAAGATACCTACTTATATAATATACTAATTAACGGTAGTGTAAAAATAATCACTAAACCAAAATCTTTATATATGATAGTTGCATTGGTTATTTTGCTGAAATATCATGGGAAAGAAAAACCCATAAGCTTATAATATAAGAAATATCAAAAGCACATTGGGCCCATGGTCTAGTTGGCTATGACATCGCCCTTACAAGGCGAGGGTCGCCGGTTCGAATCCGGCTGGGCCCACTATTTTTATTTTAGGAGCATATATTCATTAATATACATACACTATTTATTAGGTTCCAACCGACACGAATGTGGAGGTTGGATTTTGCTTGGCGAGCTTTTTTAAAGCTCGCTTAGGAATATATATTCATTAATATACATATATAGATTTAATTAATAATAAGAATATATAATAAGAAAATAAGAATAATAAAATAAAAAGTAATAGAAAATAAATAGATACTCATAATCCTAAAAAAATAAAATTAAAACAATAAAAAAGATAAATTATTTAATAGTTCCTTCTCTGTTTAGCATAATCTACAATAGACTTTCCATTTCTTCTAGTTCTACCAAGTGTCTTCATAATCTTATCGGCATCCCTTGAAGAAACTGTAATGTATGAGAAGTTTTCAAATACTGCAACATCATCTATATACCTACCTCTTACACCTGTTTCATCTTCAATATACTCTACAAGTTTTCTAGGGTTCATTCCATCTTTTTTTCCAAGAGCTATAAATAATCTTGTCTGACCCTCTTTAACTTCTTTAACATTACTATTTCTACTGTGCTTGATTTTGCCATATTTTTTTTCATTTAATTCATCGTTTAAACTATATTTTAAAAGGGATGCTATAACTTTTTCGGCATCGTTGTTATTTTCTTCCAATAATTTTTTAGCAATATCAAGATATTCTTGACTAACCTCACCTGAGCTCACAATCTTTGAAATATTTTCAATAACTGATGACTTTTTAGCATGGATAATATCTTCCACAGTTGGGAGCTCCCTTTTTTCAATATCTGTTTTTGCTATCTTCTTTATGTATTTCAATTTTCTAAATTCATCTGGTTGAACAAATGTAATTGCTGTTCCTTTTTTTCCAGCTCTTCCTGTTCTTCCGATTCTATGAACATAAGATTCTGGATTTTGTGGAAGGGAATAATTTATAACATGGGTAAGATTATTTATATCAATACCTCTTGCTGCAACATCTGTTGCTACAAGGATATTTGACCTTTTGTTTTTAAATCTGGATAATATTCTTTCTCTCTGATTTTGAACAATATCTCCATGAATACCTTCTGCCTTATATCCTCTATTTGCAAGCTTATTTGCTATGTCATTTACATCGGCCCTTGTTTTACAGAATACCAATCCGTAAAAATCATTGTTCATATCTATTGTTCTACACAATGCTTCAAATTTATCGGAGCTCCTAACATCATAGTAAATCTGTTCTACCATATCTGTTGTCAATTGCTCCTTTTTAACACTTATTACTTCATATTTTCTCATATGTTTTTTAGCCAATCCCATAATTTTCCTAGGTAATGTGGCAGAGAAAAGAAGCATTTTTTTATCGGGGTTTGTATATCTTAAAATTTCCTCAACATCATCTATAAAGCCCATATCAAGCATTTCATCAGCTTCATCAAGGACAACATAAGAAACATTGTGTAATTTTAGATTTCCTCTTTTTAAGTGGTCCAATATTCTTCCAGGAGTTCCTACAACAATATCAACCCCTCTTTTTAATTTCCTTGTCTGTTCAGTTATTGACTGCCCCCCATAAACAGGAAGTATATTTAACTTTTTATTTCCTTTTAATGAGTTTATCTCATCTGAAACCTGTATTGCGAGCTCCCTTGTTGGTGTAAGAACAAGTGCCTGAACATCCTTTGAATCCTCTTTAAGTGTTTCAATCATTGGTATTCCAAATGCCGCAGTTTTTCCAGTTCCAGTTTGTGCCTGTCCTATAATATCCAAGTTTCCTTTTAATAAGATAGGTATTGCTTTCTTTTGAATTGGTGTTGGACTTGTGAATCCTTTTTTTTCTAATGCATTTATTACATTTTCAGATAATCCTAATTCTTTAAATTCTGCCATAGTCATATAATCAACCTATTTTAATTTTTATCGGGAGGGTATAAAACTAACTCTTAAATGTCCCAATATTATAAAATAATAGTCCATAGAAGTAAGTTTTAACCCCCTTATTTAATCGTTATTAATCTTTATTTTAATTTTTTTAATTATTTCATGTGTATTATTCATGTATCACATATTATATATGATATGTATTACTGTATATAACAAAATATGAATAAATATGATGTTATGTGAGCTCCCACTATCTATATAATATCTCCAAAAAAGCCATATACATCAATACATCATCATGCAGATTTTCCATTTTTGGATAAAGTATGTGAAAGCACTGGCACTTCCACGGATACTTATATTAAAGGTTAAATATGGAAGCACCACATTTTTAGCTAAATTACCAAAAAATTAAAAACTTTTTAAATTGAAAAAATAATCTTCTTCAATTATATGGTGTATAAATATCAAATCAAAGATTTCCGCTTAATTTCAATTTAGCTAAATTTAACTAAAAACTTATTTATACTTATGTTTTATCATATATATAGTTTGGTATTATTATTAATTTTTTCTAAATTTTATTATATTTTTTATCAGAATTTATTTTGGAGACTTTATAAAAATTATTATAAAATTATATGTTAAGTATATTATAGTTATTATGGACATCCATATCTCAATTATTGAGCAGGAGCCGTAGGAGTTTGTTGTTTTTGACTTTCCATCAATTTAACTTTTTTCTCCAAATCTTTCTGCATCTTTTCCATAAATTTGACAGTTTTTTCTATCTGTTCTTTAATCATGGTTTCTGCATTGGTTAGCTCTTCTGAGGACTTTTTGAAGTCTTCAACAACTTCGTCTATGTTTTTTTCAAGGAACACATCTGCACCAGCTCCAACTATAATGTTTTCACTGTCAATAACCTCTGCTTTTACAAATGCTCCACCGCCTAATGGAATTAAAATCTCCTTTGATTCTTTCAATCCATTCATGGATTCAATAGATTTCATTAATTCCATCTTCATAATCTCTATTTTCCCGAGCTCATCTTGAAGTTTTTTAACCTGCTGATTGTATAATTCCAACTCATAAAATTGTTTCTGTATCTCTTCGTTTGTCATTTTTTTCACCTGCAATTACCTGTGATTCAATATAAATATTAATTTCTATTATTATATTTACTTTTATATTTTTTTATTCATTTTATATTTTATATTTTATTTTCTAAATTTTTTTAATTCCTCTTTATACATCTTATTTTTATGGTTTATAAATCACAAACTATATATATCTATTTATAATTATTAATAATTATAAATTTAGTTTTGCATAATCTATTATTATTGTTATTATGCTATATGGTGATATCATGAATGTTTTCGGTGTCGTAGGTTATGTATTTGTTTTATTGAAGGCTTTAAGTGAAGCATGGCTTGATGTTGTAGGAAGAAGTATAAATGGGAGTATAAATCCTCAAATTGTTGAAATAGAAACTGATATTAATAATTTAATAGGTCAGGTTCTTTTAGCATGTAGTATCACCTTAACACCTGGAACATTAACAATAGGATTGTCTCCTGAAAAAAGAGTATTAAAAGTTGCCACAATAAGTCCAAGGAAAAGGGATGAAATCATCCCATTTGAACCATATATTAAAAAAATTTTTGACTAAATTATAATAATTTTTATATATCTATATATTAAAGATATTTAAACTTGATGTTATTATATGTATTTATTTTAAAGTTTTTTTACATTAATTATTTAAACCATTCAGGCGTTTTTAACAATTTATAACCTCCTAAAAAACCTGGTTTAGTGTGTATTTCAAAACCCAAACTTTTTAAATCCTTAATTCTTGAATGAACTGCTCCACGGCTCTCCCTGTTAATATATTTTTTTAAATATTCACCAGATATATAATCAGAATTTTTTGAAAATATTCCTTTTTCTTCCAGTATTTTTCTGGCTTTTTTTTTCCCAAACTCTTCTATAAGTTTAGCGTATGTTTTATTAACTTCTAACAATATGCACAATATTATAAAATGACCTAAATCTAATTTTAAATCTTTCTCGTAGGCATGTTCTAAAAATGTCCAAAAATCTAAATTCTTTCCATATTTCTTAAAATCCAATCTTTCAGGTGGCATATATCTATCACAGAAATGGTTTATTCAAAATATACATAAAAATATAAAAAATACATATAACTAATTTATAATTACAATTAACAATAATTTATAATTACCATAATATATATTATATTATTATTTATTTAATTTTATTAACATTATTAGTTAGTATATTTATTTAGCATATGATTTTATCAATTTATAACGCTTATTTAGCTTTATTTATATTTAATTATATATTAAAATTTATTTATATATTAATTTACATTTATACATCATTTACTATATTTTATTATACTCTATTATAATATTATATTTTATTATAATATTTTATTATATCTTCATATCTTTTTGGTGATTTTATGAATTGGGTTGAAAAATACAGACCAAAAACCATGGCTGAGGTTGTTGGAAATACAAAAATTAAAGAAGAATTAAAAAAATGGATTGAGGATTATTTACAGGGTAAGCCTGTAAAACCTGTTCTGCTTGTTGGACCTCCGGGATGCGGTAAAACAACACTTGCAAATGCCCTTGCAAATGATTATGGTTTTGAAATAATTGAGTTAAATGCAAGTGATAAAAGAAATAAGGATGTTATTAAGCAGGTAGTTGGAAGTGCATCAGTTTCAAAGTCATTATCTGGAAAAAGAGCTCTGATTATTTTGGATGAAGTTGATGGAATATCGGGAAACAGCGATAGGGGAGGGGTGAGCGAGATATTAAAAATAATAAAAACAGCAAAAAATCCTATAATATTAACTGCAAATGATATTTACAAACCATCGTTAATGTCTTTGAGAAATGCCTGTAAAATCGTGAAAATTGGGTCTGTTCATACAAATTCCATAGTCCCAGTATTGAGAAGAATAGCTCTAAAAGAAGGTTTTAATGTAGATGATAGTGTTCTTAAAATAATAGCAAAACATGCAGGTGGCGATGTTAGGGCTGCCATTAACGACTTAGAATCCCTTGCCCTTGGAAATGATTTAAATCTAGAAGAGGTTAAGGAGCTCCCAGATAGGGATGTTGAAAAAAATATATTTGATGCCATAAGAATTATATTTAAAACCACACATTACGATATTGCGGTATCTTCTGTGTATGATGTAAAGGAAGATATTGGAACTGTTGAAGAGTGGATTGCCGAGAATATACCAAGGGAATACAAAAAGAAAGAGGATATAGTCCGTGCTTATGATTATCTTTCAAAGGCAGATATATTTTTAGGAAGAGTTTATAAAAGGCAGTATTATGGGCTTTGGAGATATGCCTCTGCACTCATGACTGCGGGAGTAGCTCTTGCAAAGGATGAAAAATACCGAGGTTTTGTTTCTTATGTTAGACCTACGGTATTTACAAAACTTATGAAAACAAAGGCAAAACGAAATATTTTAAACAAAATACTTAATAAAATAAGTTCAAAAACCCATGTAGCCACCAAAAGAGCCAGAGAAGATTTATCATATCTACAACTTATACTTAAATCAAATCCCGAACTTGGAGCGGAGCTCGTAGAATTTTATGAATTTACTGTTGATGAAGTGGAATATTTAACAAATAAAACCACTGCTAAAAAGATATTTAAGATAATAAAGGAAAAAAGAGAATTAGAAGAAAAATTAAAATCAAAATTAAAGACTTCTGAAATAGAAAAAGATAAAAATGAGACTAAAAAGAAAAAGAAGATTAAAGATAAAAAAGTAAATAATAACGAAAAAAATCTAAAAGACAGTATTGAAACTATTGAAGAAATTATTAAAGATACTGAAAATAAAGAGAAAAAAGAAAAAGAACTATTTAATAAAACAGATGATAACAAATCCAAACCATCCAGTGCTAAAAAGGATAAGAAGGATAAAAATAAAGAAAAGCCTAAACAAATAACATTGGAAGCGTTTTTTTAAAATTTTAATTTCTTTCTTAAAGTTCCATGCTTATATTCTATTTTATTTATATTTATCTATTTATTTATTTTATTTATATATTTTTAACCAATATATCCAATACCAACACATACTCTCTTGGAGAATAGGATTTTACAACTCTTTTTTCCAAAATCTCACAATTACATTTAGATTTAAATAACTCAATGGCATCGTTGAAATCCTTACCAATAGTATAATAATGGATTATACCATTATCTTCGACAATATTTAGGGCTTTATCCACAAATAAGTGAGCATATTTAGGAAGATTCATTATTACCCTATTTCCTTTTACATCTACCATTCTCACATCTTTTAGGATTGGAGTTATTTTATTTTGGAGTCTGTTCAATTCTATATTCTTTTTAAGAAGTTCTATGGCATTAGGATTTATGTCTATGGCATAAATTTTCTTTGCATTTTTGCATGCTATGGAAAATGGACCAACTCCGCAAAACATATCAACAACAACATCGTCAAATTTTACTTTTTCCATGATTCTTTTTCTCTCCCATCCCAATCTAGGTGAAAAATAGACCTTTTCAACATCCACCCATAATTTATAACCATTTTCTTTATAAAGTGTTAAAGTTCTATACTCACCTGCTAAGAGCTCTAACTCTCTAATTCTAAACTCTCCTTTTATATTGCTTTTTCGTCTAAACACTGATTTAATGGATGGAATTAATTTTAATGCAGTTTTTCCTATCTTTTTTCTCATTTCTTCGTTAATTTCATCCGATATTTGAAGTATTACAATATCTCCAATAACATCGTAGGATAAAGCTATAAGTCCTTCTTCTACTTCTTTTTTAAAGTTTTTAAGTAAGTATCCTCTAAAATTCATCTGTCTTTTTTTTGCTTTTTTTAGATATTCATCATTCACTTCAACAAATTCAATTTTATTAATTATTTTATTAATCAGCTCATTTATATCTTTTTTTATATCTTCATTTAAATTTATCAAGGGGATGTATAAATAATCGTCTTCTTTTTTTAAGCTATAATTTTTATTTAGTAAATTATTATCTAAAAGAAATCTTCTTATCTTCTCCCCTTCTTTTATATCAACTTTACAACAGATTACCATACAATCACCGAGATATTGGAGATTAACTTACTCCTTATTAATTTAAATATATTTTGCTTTTTAATTAAATATGAGAATAAAAGATTATTAAAAAAGAAAAATTAATTAAAAATGTGAATTTATACTTTGTTTTTAAGTTTATAATAATGATATTCAACAGTTTTTAAGTTTATTCCAGTTAGTTCTGAAATCTCTTTTGGATGTTTGTCAAGATATTTAGATATAATTTCTTCATTTTTTGAAGGTCTCCCTGTTTTTACCGTTATGGGCTTAACTTCCAAACCAATGTCTTTTAATGCTTCAATTAGTTTTTTATTTGTTCGTTCATATTTTGATTTTGGCAAATATATAATCTCAATATTTGAGTTCTCCAATAGCTCAATAACTAAATTTTTGGATAATTCTGTGTTTATATATATTTCCTTTTCATCACCAAAATTTAGATTATCAATCCTTTTAATAAGTTCTTTTGCAGATTTTCCCCTTAATTCTATCATATTATCCTTTTATTTTATATCAATATATGTAATTATATTATTATATTATAGTTATTTAAATTTATTATCATCTTATTGTATTGTTATATCTTACCATACTATTATTTTATCTTATTATTACCACTATATGAAGAAATATATTTATATATATTTCCGTAAATAATATATAGTAGGTAGTTTAGAATTAGATATTATCGGTGTATTTAAATATATGTTAAAAAATAGAGATAGGTGGGATTATGAGAGAGATTATAATTTCAGAGTGTATGGACCTATTAACCAAATATGATTTTATAGTTTCACAGTCATTTAGCAGGTCATGCTTTGATATACTTGCTAGAAAAGATGATGAAAAATATCTAATAAAAGTATTAAAAAATATAGACAGTTTAAGCCATGAACAGTCCATGGAACTTATAAAGATATCTCGTATATTAAATGCTATTCCATTATTAATCGGGGTAAGAACAAGGAATGTTCCAATGGAAAATGATGTGGTGTATGAACGGCACAATGTAAAGGCAATAACACTTGGAACTTTTAAATTATATTTAGAAGGTAGTCCCCCTATTATTTATGCAGGCAGGGGTGGATTCTTTGTAAATATTGATGGAGAGGCACTGAAAGAAATTAGGGAAAAATTAAATATTTCAGTAGGTGAGCTCGCAGAGTTTTCAAATGTTTCAAGAAAAGCCATATATAAATATGAACAGAATAAAGCAAATCCTTCTATTGAAGTTGCTTTAAAAATAGAACAGTATTTAGATGCTCCATTGGTCAAAGGAATACCTTTGGAACTAAATTACAACAATGGACCTTTAAGCACTGAAACAAACAACGAGGATAATATATATAATAAATATGATAAATACGACAAGTATGGTAATGAACACGACAATAATAGCAGTAGTGGATACGAGGAAGAATTTAAAATGCATGTTATGAAATTACTTGATGAATTGGGATTTAACATGATTGAGACAAAAAAAGCTCCATTTGATGCAGTTGCTGAAAAACATGATATTTATGAGTATAAGGAATACAACATAAATGCATTATTATTAACAAATATTGAAGAAACAGAAACCGAAGAAACTAGAAAGAAAGCATTAATTGTAAATAAATTATCATCTATATTAAATAGTCATTCGTTATTAATTTTAGAAAAGGGAGCAAGAGATATAGGAAATATAAAAACCATAAGTATAAAAGAATTGGAAAAAATGGATGATGCATTTGAATTATTTGATTATTTGATAAATAAAAGTAGAAATACCTCATCCAGTAAATAATAAATTTTAATATAAGTATATAAAATATATAAAAACTAAAAACCAATATAATAATTAAAAAGTAAATAAAAACATAATAAATATAAAATAAATAAAATAGAAATTATTTCAATGCCATTTTTACATCAGCAGCTTTTACTGTTTTTCTACCAGCATGTTTTGCCAATTCTACGGAAGTCTGAGCAATATCCATTGCTATTTCTTCTAATTGCTCAGCAAGAAGAACTGCGGCTTCTCTGCTTACTCTTTCAGCACCAGCTTTTTTTAATATTCTTTCCATTGGAGCTATTGGAAGTTCTGTCATATATATCACCTATCTTTATTTAATAGTTAGATTTAAGTATGTAATCTATTTT
Source organism: Methanothermococcus okinawensis IH1 (assembly GCF_000179575.2). Taxonomy (NCBI): domain Archaea; kingdom Methanobacteriati; phylum Methanobacteriota; class Methanococci; order Methanococcales; family Methanococcaceae; genus Methanothermococcus; species Methanothermococcus okinawensis. The sequence continues at coordinate 1,439,847 of NC_015636.1, forward strand.
AATTATACTTTAAGTTGGTATTTTACCTATATTTAAACTTTTCGGTTTTATTTACATTCTATTTTTGTATATCTTAAAAATAATAAATTAATATTGTAATAGAAGGATAGATATATTCCGAACATAACTTATAATATTTATGCTATTTTTTAACTTTGAATTCAAGGACTATTCCCTCATCAAAGGGATAATATTTTTCTAATTTTAGTTTTACGCACTCATCAACGGTTTTAAAGCCTTCCCCATCAACATAAGTAGGAGCTCCTACTCCTCCAAATATTTTTGGAGCTACATATACACTAACCTCATCAACGAGATTTTCTTTAAACATGCCCCAATTTAATGTGCCACCTCCTTCCAAAAGTATCTTTTTTATGCCTTTTTTATATAATATTTCCATTAATTTTTTTAGATTTACCTTTTCAATTCCAGTTCTAATTATTTCTACATTTTCCATATCTTTTAATTTATTTATCTTCTCTATTTTATTTGGAGTATCCTTTAAAGTCGTGGCAATTATGGTTTTGGCATCTTTATTCAATACCCTTGCATTTAATGGTATCCTTAAATTACTATCGATGACAATTCTTATGGGATTATCCCCTATTTTTGCATCTATTTTATGAACTGTTAATCTTGGGTCATCCTTTAAAATCGTTCCTATGCCCACCATTATACCATCAACATTTTTTCTAATATTATGGACTCTTTTTAAATCCTCTTCACCTGAAATTCTTGAATCATTGTCAATTGTTGCCAATTTTCCATCCAATGACATTCCAACATTGGAGATAACATAAGGTTTAAGGAGCTCACCCAAAAATACCACCTCGAATAAAGTTAAATAATAAAGTTTAAATGAATATGTCTAAAACAGTAATAATATTTTTCTTTAAAATAATATATTATTTGCCGTCTTCGGACATTATAAATTCCATACATTTACCGCTGAATTGGTATTCCCTACATTTCCTAATAATATAAGAATACAAACTTTCAATGTCCTTTAAATCACCATGACTGTATATTAATATATCCCTTCTAATATTGGTATTTACTTTGATACCATTGCTTTCCAGTTCTTCTATGATTTCCTTGGCATAGTGTTTTCCAGCCCTGTCAAAATCGGTTAATAAAATAACCTCTTTAACACCATTTTTTACGAGCTCATCTGCAATTTCAAAAAAAGGCGTATGTGATACAGTTATGAAATTACCATCTATCCCTAATTTTTTTAATGATTCAATGTCCTTTTTTCCTTCAACAAGTATTGGTTTGCCGTTTTTACTTTCCTCTTTAAGTTCGTCAATGGTTTCAATAAGTTTTAAAAAGTATTCCTCTCTTTTCATATTATCACAATAAATAAAAAAATCTTAATAATGCAAAAACCAATATGGTGTAATAATATACATAAAATAAATAATACATATAAAATATATTAAAATTAAGATTAAAATCATTTTGGAATAGGTAATGGTTCTGATTTATGTTTGTTTAAGGCTATTCTTTTTAGAATATCATCTATTGTTAAAATAGGCACATTCAATTCCTTTGAAATTGATTCTTTGTCCATATTATGTTCAATTCTTATTAAAATTTTATCGAGAAGTTCATAGCTTATACCGAGCTCAGCTTCATCGGTTTGACCTTCCCAAAGTCCTGCTGATGGTGCCTTGTTTATTATTTCATTGGGAATACCCAAATATTTTGCGAGCTCCCTTACTTCCGTTTTAAAGAGATTCCCTATTAATAAAAAATCACTTCCTAAATCCCCATATTTTGTTCCATAACCCATGTATATTTCTGATTTATTTGAAGTCCCTGCAACAAGTAAATTATTTTTATTTGCAAAGTAGTACAAGATACACATCCTTATTCTTGGTTTAAGATTTCCATCTGCAAGTTTATTAAACTCTCTTGTTGGAACATACCCTCCTGCTCCGAATGCCTTTAAAATATCTGTTATATCTGAAATAATATATTTTATGCCAAGTTTTTTTGCAATTAATTCAGCATGTTCCTTATCCATAGGATTTGAGTTTTTCTCTGGCATTATTATACCTAAAACTTTATCTTTTCCAAGTGCCTTTACGCATAAGGTAGCCACCAATGAGCTATCTATGCCCCCACTTAAACCAACTACTACCCCATTTGCATTGGCATTTTTAACCATGTTATTTACAAAATTAGTTAATTTATCCGTCAATTCTTCATAATCCATTATATCACCGTTTTTATGTATTTTTATTTTATTTATTAATTATTTTTATAATTTTAATAATTTTCTATAATATATTTATTATTTTTAATATTTTATTAATTATATATTATTATATTTTAATATTTCTTTAAAAATGTTATATTTTAATTATATTCTATAATATGTTTTGATTATATATAGGGTAGTTTATATGTTTAATAAAAATATTAATATTATATAACTTCACATTTGATTAAAATATTTTGGTGATATTGTGCAGTTAAGGTTGAATTCTGGAAACATATTAAACAAAAATGTTCATGAGGTCGGAATAATAGCATTGGGTTCTTTTTTGGAAAACCATGGTTCAATTTTGCCAATAGATACCGATGCAAAAATAGCCTCATATATATCTTTAAATGTAGCAATATTAACTGGTGCAAAATTTTTAGGCGTGGTTCTACCATCTACTGAGTATGATTATGTAAAGCACGGAATACACAACAAACCAGAGGAAGTTATAGAATATTTAAAATATATTATAAATGAAGGAAAAAAGCTTGGTGTAAAAAAATTTTTAATAATTAACTGTCATGGTGGAAATACACTTATATCCAATCTATTAAATGACTTGGAGAACCAGTATAGTGTAAGAATAATATTAAAAAATATAACATTTACCCATGCTGCAACGGAGGAGCTCTCTGTTGGAAGTGTAATTGGAATAGCTGATGAAGCTGAAAACCGATTAAAAGAGCATGACTTTAATAAATATCCTGAAATAGGTATGGTTGGATTAAAAGAAGCCAGAGAACAAAATAAATACATAGATGAAGAGGCAAAATTTGTTGAAAAGCATGGTGTAAAAATTGATAGGGGGCTTGGTGAAAAGATTCTAAAAAAAGCCATCTCAGAATGTGTAGAAATTGTTAAAGAATTAAGTAATGATAAAAAATAAATTAACATTAAAATAATTAAGAATTAAATAATATCTCAAAAAATGTAAAAATAAAGATATAAAAGATATGAAAATACAAAATATTATATGCAATATAAAATGTAAATTAAAAAATTAAATAAATAAAAAAAATAAATAAACGAAAAGTAACTCGTTTATCCTCTTGCTTCCTTAGCTTTTGGTCTCAATTTTGAGTATCCACATTTTCTGCATTTTGTAGCTTTCCATGGGTTTCTTGCATTGCATCTCATGCAAATTTTTTTCTTAAAAATTCTATTCATTGCTTCTTCAAATGCCATGTTTCTCACCTTGATGTTATAATAAGTTAAATATTTTTTCCACTATATATTATTTACTCTTTTATAATATTTTAGAAAAATTAGAAAACATTAAGTTTTCATCTATTTTTAATTTTTTGCAAAACTTCATTTTGAATTTGGATAATTTCCTTGGAAGTCTTACCGCAATAACTTTCAAGCAATTCTTTATTAACATCTATAAAAGTTTTTGCCCATTTGAAACCATTTAATAAAGAGAGGGCATCCTTTTTATAGTTTGTGATATAAAGTATAGCAATGAATGCCTCCAAGGTTGAAAGTTTGCAAGGTTTTCCATAATTTACAGGATTCGCTGCTACTAAAAATGGGAGACTTCGCTGGTTTTTGGAATTAGTCATTTTAAATACTTTCTCAGCCTGTTTCCAAGAACAATCCAATGCCATTATCCCATATTTTTCAATTATCGGTCTATCCTCAACAGAAACCGCAGTTTCAGCAAAAGGATTTAATAAAATGCTGTTCCTTGGTATCTTATAATGGTTTTTTATAATTTTTGCCATTCCAAGTCTTCCCATTTTCAATGCAGTGCATTTTTTAGGGTCACACTGGTTTGTGTGATATATATATAATTTCATAATTATTACTCACCATTATAGTATTTAAATGTAAATGATATAGGTGTAATTTAGATGTAAATTAAATAAATAATAAATGATAACTATTGCTGAAATTATAAATTTCATATATTAAATATATTGTGGAAAATATATCCCAGATAAATAATTGAAAAAATTAAAATTAAAAAATGTATATTATAAAAATAATAAAAATATATTTTTATAAAAAATAAAGTTTGATAACATGAAGGTAGGATTTTTGCTTGGAAAAGAACATGAAACACTTCCATATTCAGAACTAAATGCACTTTTGGAAATATATGATATTGATAAAAATTTGAGTATATTTGATAATTATGTGGTATTAGATAAATTAGATGATGATAATAGCGATAACGATAAAGATAACAAAAATAACAACATATCAAAAGCAGAATATATGGAAACTATAAACAATATAGAAAGTATAACAAAAAGAAGTGCCTATATAAACGAAAGCCATTTAATATTATTTGAAATGCTGTATGTAGATAAAGATTTACAAAAAAATATTAATATGTTTTATAAAAATTTGATAGATTTGCCTCTTGATAATATATTGAATATAGATATATCAAAAGATACCTTTGCAGTCAGAGCTCTCAAAGTTCCCAAGGAAATTAAACAGAAAGAAGATAAAAATGAAAAAAATATTATAAAAAATACAAAAGATATAAAAGATATAAAAAAGCCAAATTCTATGGATATTGAAAGAGAAGTGGGAAGGATAATAAAAGAAAAAACTGGTGCAAAGGTAAATCTTAAAAATCCCTCAAAAGTTGTAAAAGTTATAATATTAAAGGATAGAATTTATTTGGCATTGTTAATTGAAAAAAGAGATAAGGAGTATTTCCAAAAAAACAGACCTCATCTAAGGGCATATTTTCATCCTGGGTGCATACTTCCAAAGCTTGCAAGATGTATGGTTAATTTAGCAAGATTAAAAGAAGGAGATATATTACTTGACCCATTTTGTGGAACTGGTGGATTTCTAATTGAAGGGGGATTTATAGGATGTAAATTAATTGGTAGTGACATCGATGACAGAATGGTTGAAGGAACATTGTTAAATCTTAAATCTTATAATTTAATGGATAATATAATATCTATTAAAAAATGGGATGCAAAATATATAAAAGATTATTTAAATACATTGAAAATAAAAGAAGTAGATGGAATTATTACAGACCCTCCCTATGGTATCTCGACATCTAAAAAGGGGGACATTGAAAGTATATTAAATAGTTTAGGGAATGTTCTAAAAGATAATGGATATATGGTTTTTGCATCTTCAAAAAAGGTATATTTAGAAGATTTACGATTAATGGATATGTATGAGATATACATCCATAAGAGTTTAACCCGATATGTGCATGTCTATAAAAAAGAATAATGAAACCTAAAAAATAAAATAATCAAAACATAAAAATTAATATATAGGAAATAAAATGATAATAAAATAATGATTTAAAAAATAATTTAAATAATAAAATAATAAAATAATAAAATAATAATATTATAAATATTTAAAATCACTTAATTCTTTTCTGATTTCATCTACACTTGTATTATCTTCTATGGTAGATAAATCCCCTAATTCTTCTCCCATTATTAGTTTTTTAAGTATTCTTCTCATAATTTTTCCACTTCTTGTTTTAGGGAGTTTATTTACAAATAAAATCATGTGTGGTGTGGCAATAGGACCCATTGTTTCTTTCACATAATGTATGAGCTCTTCCTTCAATTCCTTTTTATTTTGATAACCTTTGTTTAATACCACAAATGCCACTGGAACTTCTCCTTTAATATCGTCTGGTTTTCCAATAACTGCACTTTCTGCAACTGCGGGATGGGAGATGAGAACATGTTCAACTTCTGCTGTTCCTATCCTATGCCCTGCTACATTTAAAACCTCATCAGCCCTACCTAATATCCAGAAATATCCATCTTCATCCTTTATAGCATAATCTGATGGACAATAACAATTTTTTATTCTTTCCCAATATGCTGCCCTATACCGTGCATCGTTCTTCCATAATCCCATCAACATTCCAGGCCATGGATTCTTAATGACCAACAACCCCCTTTTATTTGGTGGAAGACTATTTCCATATTCATCCACTACATCAGCATCTATACCTATGCCGGGGAATGTGGCTGAACCTGGTTTTAAAGGAATATCTTGTATGCCTATTGGTGGATATATAACATGACCTCCCGTTTCTGTCTGCCAATAACAATCACATATTGGACATCTTTTCTGACCTACAACTTCGTAATACCATTTCCAAGCCCTTGGGTTTATCGGTTCTCCAACGCTTCCAAGCATTCTAAGGGTGGATAAATTATATTTTTTTACCCATTCTTCCCCATACATCATCAACATCCTTATTGCCGTTGGGGCAGTATATAATATGGTAACTCCATGTTTTTCTATAATTTCCCATATTCTTCCAGGATTTGGATAATCTATTGCCCCTTCATACATTACAATAGTAGTTCCACATGCCAACGGTGCATATACCACATAACTATGTCCTGTTATCCATCCAATATCTGCTGTGCACCAAAACACATCCATATCGTTAATGCCCCATGTCCATTCAAGTGTTTTTGTGGTATAAACCATAAATCCTCCTGTTGAATGCACAACCCCTTTTGGTTTTCCAGTAGTTCCGCTCGTATATAATATAAATAGCGGATGATTTGCTTCCACAGGCACAGGTTCTACATAATTTTTTGCCCCCTTCATGAGCTCATCCCAGCAATAGTCCCTTCCTTCCATCAATTTTAAATCGTTATTTCTTTTTACATATACCGTATGATTTATAGTGGGGCAGTTTAAAAGTGCCTTATCAACTATACCCTTTAAATCTATTTTTTTACCCCTTCTATAAAGTATATCGGAAGTTATCAAAACCTTTGCCTCTGCATCATTTATTCGTTCTGCAAGTGCATCAGCTGAAAATCCTGAAAATACCACTGAATGTATAGCCCCAATCCTTGCACATGCAAGCATAGCTATTGCAGCTTCTGGTATCATGGGCATATATATTGCTACCCTATCGCCAGTCTCTACACCTAAATTCTGCAAAACATTTGCAAATTTATTAACCTCTCTATACAATTCATAGTATGTTAATATCCTACATTCTCCATTTTCTCCTTCCCATATTATGGCAGCCTTATTTCTTCTATTGTTTAGTATATGTCTATCTACACAATTATAACAGGCATTCAACCTTCCATTAATAAACCATTTTGCATAGGGAACATGCCACTCTAAAACTTTATCCCATGTTTTGTTCCAATCTAAACATTTTGCTTGTTCCCCCCAAAATTTTTCAGGATTTTCCAGTGCTTCTTTTTTTATACTATTTAATTTTTCCAGAGGTATATATTTATCCCCAGATTTCATATTAACACCTCTTAATTTATAATTATTAATCATTATAATTATCGTTATATACTACTATATAAGCATTTCGATTTTTAACAAAGATATATTCGTTAAATGTCGATTTAAAATAATAAAAAAATTAAATAATAAACGTATAATAATACATTTTATAATTAAATATAAATACATTAATTAGAATTAATTATGTATTTTGAAAATATATAAAATAATATAAAATATAAAATAATAATATCCAATTTCCCCTCGCAGATGGTGAATATATGAAAATAGAACAGTATATTTTACTTATGATAATACTAATAGGTTTTATATCTATGCCTTTGGTAATCCCAACGATTAAAACCACCCAACCTTATAGTGTATTTAATACAAAAGATGAGGGTTGTTCAAATTTTTTAATTTTAATGCATAGAGAAGGCAATGTAAAACCATTGATATATCCCTATAAAGATACAGATTTAAAAGAAAATTCAGTTTTATTTATTATAGGTCCAGATGTTGATTTTACAAAAGATGAGGGTGAGCTCCTAAAAAATTATGTTTCTTCTGGAAATACCCTTGTTATTGCCGATAATTTTAACAGAGGAAATAGTATTTTAAAATATATGAACATTTCGGAGAGATTTTCCAATAAGCCACTTTATGATATCATAGAACCAATAGCATTGTATAATGGGGGATATATCTTATTAAAAAATCCTACAACAATAAAGGACATATCCAACACAAATGGGCATATAATTATATCATCCAGTGCATCGAGTAATATAATCAATTATCCAAAACCAAACAATGAAAAATCCTATCCTTTAATGGTGGAAAAAGATTATGGCAACGGAAAAATAATATTAATTTCTGACCCAAATATATTTACAAACCAATTATTCAATACCAATAAAAAGTTTTTAAAAACTTATTTTAATTACAGTAATCAACACAGCATTGTATATTTCGATGAATACCATCATTCAGATGTAAATCCACAAAATATTGCTACAATCGTTGTAAATTCCAACAATATAACCCCCAAATTTCTAAGTTATTTGTCGATTATTGTATTGATAATTGTCGTTATATTGGAGAGCGATAAATTACAAACAATATTGATAAACAGAATACATAACATTATTATTGATATTGCTAATATGGTAGGAAATAATAAATTATTTAAATATTTAACAGAAGAAAACAATAATATTAATGATATTAAATTCTATAATTTAGACGATATTGCCAAAAAATACAATATGGATAAATCTACATTATATAAGATATTGAGTAAATTAAAATAATATAAATTAAAATAAAATTTAAAAAAATTTAGAATAAAATAGGATGGTATTATGGTATTTAGAAAACTCAAAAATGAGATGAAAAAAGAAATAATTGGGATGGATGACATTATTCGAGATTTATTTGTATGTCTTATTTCAGAGGGGCATGTTTTATTAGAGGGAGTGCCAGGTTTGGCAAAAACCACATTGGCGAAATCATTTTCAAAATGTATGGGCTTATATTTTTCAAGGGTTCAGGGTACTCCAGATTTAATACCTTCGGATATAACAGGCGGTGAAATATACAAGATGCAAACAGGTGAATTTCAATATATTCCTGGACCATTATTTGCAAATATTGTCTTAGTGGATGAGATAAATAGAATGTCTCCAAAAACTCAGTCCGCACTATTAGAGGCTATGGAAGAAAATAGTATATCAGTAGGTGGAAAAACATACACCTTACCAAAACCTTTCATAGTAATTGCCACTCAAAACCCTGTTGAATTTGAAGGAACTTACTCATTACCTGCGGCACAGCTTGATAGGTTTATGATGAAGCTAAATTTGGATTATTTGAAAGAGGATGATGAATTAAAGGTATTGAATCTAAAAAAAAGTAATGGAAACAATATTGAACAAATAAATACGGTTTTGGACAAAAGAACCCTTAACGATGTATTCAATACTGTAAAGAGTATTCATGTTTCGCAACCTATATTAAAATACATACGGGATATTGTGGTTGCCACAAGGAATGATAATCGTATAGTGTTGGGGGCAAGCACAAGAGCAGGGATTCAATTACTAAAAGTTGCAAAGGCAAATGCCTATTTGGACGATAGAACTTATGTACTCCCAGATGATGTTAAAAACAATGTCGTTAAAGTTTTATCCCATAGAATGATAGTAGATTATGAGGAAGAAACACCAACTAAGGAAATATTAACTGATATAATCGATAGAATAGAGGTTCCAAAGGGGGAATTTAGATGGGAATAATCATTAATATTATTTTACTTAGGAGATATGAGATAAAATAATCATAAACATTTACTTTAAGAATAAAAATAAAAGTCGTTATGCGTTTAATATATATTAGGATAAAAGGGGATTTGATGAATAAAACACCATATTCAAAGATATTGTCCATATTTGGAATAATTTGTTATGCAAATGGCTATTTATTAAATAATTTATACTCCACATTCATAGGCGTTTTTATTTTTCTATACCTATATTTTACAGAAAAAATAGTAGATTTTGAAATAGATACAGTTGTGGATAAAAATAACAATAGAATTGTGGATTTAAAGGAATATATGCCTACAAAATTAATATTTAATATCTATAAAAATAATGCAAAACCTTATTTAAAGTTTAAATCAAAACATGGTGTAATTTCATCAAATATTTTCAGTGAATATTCATTTAATCATTTCAATAATTCCCCCAATTATAATAATTCTAATATTAATAATACCGATATTGCTACTAATACCCTTAATGTTTCCAACTCTTCCAATAACACTAATTTATCCAATTTACAAACCTATAATCATATTATTAAATATTTGGTAAATGTAATGCCCTATAAAAAAGGAGAATTTATTGTTGATGCAATGGGCAAAATATTCGATAAAAGAACATTGAATTACATTGATTATTCAAAATCTTTTAAATTTGATGTTGCACCATCTCTTGAAGGGTTAAAACACAATATTGAACAAAATGAGTATGTAAAATCAACATTTGGAGGCATTGTTGAGCCAGAACTTGATGAATTAAAAATTTATGAAATTGGCGATGATATTAAGAGAATAGATTGGAAAAAATCCATTGGAAGTAATTCTATAATTGTTAGAAAACTACTTCACATGGAAGCTCAGAGCATATATTATTTTTTGGATATAGGACATAGCATGAGAATCTCCATTGATGAAAATAACAACAAAATCAACTATGCAACAGGAGTTCTGTTAAATTTTATAAAATACAATGAAAATGATAACTATCTTTTTTTGTATGATGATTACAAAATTGTAAAATCAAGTGCAATAAACAATAATAATAAAAGAAGAATTAAAAAGTTTTCTAAAAATACCACCTTTCAACAGTATATTGAAAAAGAGCTCTTAAATATTAAGCCTATTTTGGTAGATAAATACATACCAACTATAACAAATATAGAGCATAAAAGATATAATGGTAGTAGTTTCGGTAGTAGTGGTGTTGAACATAACTATAAAAATCAAGAATATAATGACAATAATATTATTCATTCATATTTATCGAGGAGGAAAAAAGGGAGCTCAGGTATATTTGAATGTGCAAGGTATTTAATGAAAATGAAAACTGGAAATGTAATGATATTTACCGATTTGGATTCAAATATTATACCACTTTTAAAAAGTATAAATATGCTTACTAAAAAAGGATTTAACATAATAATATATGCATTATATAGCCCTTCTTTTAATATTCATAAAGAGGAGTTATCCAATGAAGAAATATTACAAGAAATTTATAAGCATTACATACATAGGCAAAAAATTATTAAAATATTGAGAAGAAAAGGCATTGTTGTTGTTGATTTAAATAATAAAGATGGTATGAAAAATATAATAGATAAATTAAAAAGATGTAAAATTTAAAAAGATTTAATGTGTTATTTATGTATAGGATATTATTACTGTTGGAGGGAATAATTTTTTTAAATATTCCTTATAAAGAATATTTGATAGTAGGTATTTTTCTGTCATTGTTAGCCATATATTTTAAAAAATTTTTAGGATTTATCATTTATTTAATAGTATTGTTATGGTTATCCAATGAATTATTTATTAAAAATATTTTTTCTTTGGATTTTATATATGCACTGGTATATTTAATATTTCCATCACTGCTAAGTTTAGAAACCATTTTGAAAAAGGATATTTCCCTAAATGATAAAACTGCAATTTTTATCATCCCTTTGATACTGTATTTCATAGATGATATATTTAGGGTATTAAATAATTTTCAGAATCTAATAACTATTGTATATGGCATATTTTTGATTTATGCATTATATCTAAATTTCCAAGATGAATTGTATAAAATAAATAAAATTTTAATATTAAAAATTATGTCTATGGTTGTTATTCCAATATTTATTGTATATCTATTGTATATATTCTATCCAGATTTACTGTCCAATCCAAAATCCCAAATATCTCTTATAATAGGATTTACTGGTATTTTTTTACTGACATATAAAATTAAACATCAGTGATTAAGAATTTCCAATACTTTTTGAAATACTATTATAATAAATATTCCAATACCTATATAAACCATAATATTTAGATTTTCCTGAACTCTTTTTTAAAATAAGGTCTAAATAACTCATACAATATTAAGAAGCATATAAGCAATAAAACAAGGAATAATTTAATATCATTTACAAAAATAGATATAAATGTAATATATGATATAAGTATAATTAAAAATATCAATTCATATTTCATTTAATCACCTAAATATAAAAGAGCTAATTATATTATTATTTTGATATTCTATTTTATATCTTTAAATTATCTATTTTAATAATTTTAAATATTATTTTATTATTTTATATATTATTATCCAAGACATTTAATTTAATAATTATATTCCTATTATCTTCGATTATCTCCTCTATTTTTAACATGCGATTTAACGATTTTGCAATACTTAATACTATAAAACCGCATACTGGACAGGGACATTTTTTACATAGTCCATCTTTTTGAAGTTTTTTACATACTGAGTTATCGTTTATTTTATATGATACTGTGATGGTTTTATTATCGTTAAAATTTACATTAACATTACTTCCAAGCTGAAAAAGATTTAAGGAATAATCCAAATAGTTTTCTATATTTATTATCATACTAGATTTATCATCATACTCATCAAGGGTGAGCTCATCCAAATCATCATATTTTTTTAATATATTTATAAGGCTTTTCCCCAATGGCGTAAATACAATACCCATTTCTTTTTTGTTATCCGAATTTACAAATAAAACACTGTCATCAATTAATCCAAAGTTTATCTTGAAATTTTCATTTAGTGGAAGAAATATGGCACCATTTTTTAAGTTTTCTCTTGGAGGAATGATTATTCCACTGTTTTTTATATCCAAACTTTTTATCAATTTTCCAACCAAATCCATATAATCATTAAAAACACTTGAACCTATATTATATCTTAAATATTTTTCGTATGAAAACGACAATAAAACCCAACCTATCAATAATAATCCAATTCCCAAATTTATAAAATGAATAATGCTATTGAGATATCCATAACCTAAAAATCCAAAACCCGCAGCAATTACAATTATAGCAGTAAATTTTTTAAAATTAGAAATATTTAGTAGAAATTTAGTTCTTAATTTTTTATGTTTAATTAATTCAACATCATCATCATCACTGTTATTACTGTTATTATTACTGTTATTGTTATTATCTATCATGTAAATTCCTCCAAGATATTTAAAAAATAAAAAAAATAATAAATTTATATGCTATATATAGGTTCAATACTTAATTCTATTAAAATTTTAAATAATTTTATATAACAATCATTCTATTACTTTTATTAAATCCATTTTTATAAAATCTAAATTAAATATTATTTTATACCCTTATTGCTTATAATAACTTTATTTTTAATTTCTTAATCTCCTTTAAAATATATCTTAAAAGGTTTAATCATCTAATATTATTAATTTCCCATATATAAATTTTAATAAATTTTTTATTTAGTATAATGCTATAAAATATCTATTCTTTATAATTTATATTATAATTTATATAAAAACAGGAAATTTAATAGGCATAATTAAGAGAATGTAAAATTAAATTATTATATATTGTTATATTAAAGATTTTTCAGTAGGTTTTGAAACATTTACCCAGAGATGAAGTTCCCTATAAACCTTTTTTTTATCATCAATGGTTAATATAAATTCCACCTTATGTTTTCCAGTGCGGTCTATTGAAAAATTTAAAGGTATCAAAGCCGTTTCATTATGCATTAAACTAATTTTCTTAGAAAAGGCGTAATTATAAGACAAGGTTCCATTCCATTCATTTTTTGGAGATATATTTATAGAATAATTATAATCGTAGGTATCGTTTGATAAAAATACCCATACTGTATAATTCATAGGTCTATATTCAAGGTTCCTAACCCCAATAATCACAATACCAGATTCATTTTCATGTAATTGTGTAGGATAGTTATAAGCTTTTAAATCTTCGTTCAATATATAAAATTCTGTAAATCTCTCCCCAATCTTCGGAGCATTGATTAAATATATCGTTAAACCTATTGAAGCGATTAATAGAATAAGTAATATAATTGTTAATGATTTTTCCAGTGTTTTTTTGTATTTTTTATAATAATCTTTAAAATTCATTTATTCACCTATTTTCGTCCCCAATCATCATTGAATCTAATAATATCATCTTCTTCAAGATACTCCCCAATTTGAGCTTCAATGACTTCCAAAGGTATTTTTCCAGGATTTTCCAATCTATGCTTTAATCCACTTTTGACAAATGTGCTTTCACCATTTCTAACAAAATACTCCTTATCATCGACAACTACCTTTGCCATGCCTTTAACCACTATCCAGTGTTCGCTTCTATGGTGGTGAAGTTGATAACTTAATTTTTTCCCCGGAAGAACTGTGATTCTTTTTATTTTATAAAATTTGCCCTCATCCAATATAGTATATGAGCCCCAAGGCCTATAAACCGTTTTATGATATAAAACCCTTTCATCATTTTTTCTTTTTAATGTATTGAATACCTCTTTAATTTTTTGGGAGCTCCCCTTCTTACAAATCATTAAGGCGTCCCTTGTATCGACAACTATCAAATCATTTACATCAATCAACGATGTAAATTTATTATTTTCAGTATTTATCAAGTTATTTTTTGAATTGATAAAAAGATTTTCGCCATGAACAATATTTCCAGCGTCATCCGTTTTAAATTCATCATAAAAGGCATCAAAACTACCCAAATCATTCCATTTTATATTTAAAGGTATAACTGCTACATTTTTTGATTTTTCCATTATACCGTAATCTATCGATATATCGGGGACATTATTATATACTTCATTTATATCATCAGATTTAAACAATTCATAGAGCTCAGGTTTATATGTTTTTACCTCCTCTTCAAATAAATCGGCATCAAATAAAAACATCCCGCTATTCCAAAGATAACCGTTTTTAATATATTTCTCTGCGGTTTTTAAATCAGGTTTTTCTTTAAATTCATCAACGGTATATCCAATATTTAGTTTCTTTAAAGGCTTTATATAACCATATCCAGTATGTGGCTTTGTTGGAGTTATTCCAAATGTTATTAAATAATCTTTTGCGATTTTCTTTCCTTCCATTATGGTATTTATAAACAATTCCTCATCATTTTTGTCGATTAGATGGTCAGATGGAAATACTCCAACGATGTTTTTATTATTGTCGTTTTCATTATTATTATTCTTATTTTTAATGACTTTTACTCCATAATATATTGCTGGAAGTGTATTTTTTCCAATCGGTTCAATCAATATATTATCCTCATTAAAATTGTTATAACCGAGCTCTTCAATTTGACCCAATACCAAAAATTTATGTTTTTCATTTGTTACAATATAAATATCATCTAAATTATTATTGCTCAGTGCTAAGCATCTTTCAAAAGTCATTTGAAAAAGAGATTTTTTAAATGATTTAAATTTTATAAATTGTTTTGGATAATATTCTCTGCTTAATGGCCATAATCTACTGCCTACTCCCCCTGCCAATATAATAGATTTCATCTTTTTCACCCTCTGTAAGTTAATATAAATTAATCATTATTATCTAAACATAATTATTTGTTCTAATTATATATAAAAATAATATGATTTGAGATATATATTTAGTTTTATATGTTATATAATATATTCAGTAGGATATAATATTTTATAGTATTTTTATCATTTTTTATATTGTCCTATAATAAAAACTTAAAATATATTAATATGTAATATTATATTCTTCTTTTAAGATTTTAACTAACACATCAAGTGTTTTTTTAATACCATTTTTCTGTCTCTCAATTATATTCTTTCCATTTATTAGGTCACCATAAACATCTGTTGTAAATACATATTTATTTTTATTCGTTAAAATACATATACCCCCCCTTCCAACACCTGCGGTAGTCCCTATGGATATATCGCAGTTTAAAATATCTTTAACACCTTTTGCCATTAAATACGATACTTTTAAATCATTCTTTTCAGAGTATGCCTTTGCATATTCGTATTTATAATCGGGAATTGGCAACTTAATATTTAAAAGTTTCTCGGCACTGTATTTTAGTGGAATAAACATTGAAGCCATTACCTTCACATGACCATTGATGTAAGGATAATATGGATGCTCTTTAACTTCGTTATATCCCGATGCAATTTTATGTATTGTAGTCCCTATTTTTCCATGGGTAAAACACTCTGCTGTGGCTATTGATAGCATATAATCACCAATATTCTATTTTATTTGGGAAATTTATAAATATGATTATACAATATATTAAATCTTGATAAATTTATATAATGAAAGCTAAAATTTAAAAAATTTAAGTAGTTATAATATATAACTCTTTGTTTAAAGTTTAAAATATAAATCAAATACCCAATGATGCAATAATATATATTTTGATTATTTTTAATTTTAAATTTTAATAAAGGAAGATTTTAAGTTAACCTAAAAACTTATTATTATAAAAGGAGTTGATTCCAATGACAAAATCCAAATCTAAAGCAATCGCTAGATTTGAAGGCAAGGGCATAATTGTTAATCCATATACATTAAAAGACCCATTCACAAAGTGGAATAAGCTTCAAATAATGTTATTTAATGATAAAATTGAATTTAATTTTGGCAATAAAAAAATTGAAGCTAATCTTGAATATATAGAAGACATAGGCGCTGAACTACCAAGAAGAGCTATGGAAATTGCAAAGGCGTCTCTTGAAGATATATCCCATTATTCTTCAATCACTATAAGACTTCCAGACAGTGATAGGACTATAATTGGTTTTGCACCGGAAACATCACTATATGGAAAAACATTGGTAAATTCGTTTTTAAAAAAACTTTTTTATATATTACTCAGTAAAAAAGAAGTAAAAGTGCAGTATGGTATAATTAAGGGAGGTTCTTTTGATACATCAGTGTCATGGGAAGATGGATTCTTGGTGTTTGCACAAAAACCTATAAAAAAAGGAGTCTCAGTAGTTAATGAGCAGGTTTTAGCCGTAGCTGTAACAAGCGGCGGAAAACCAAAAGTTTATGACTTATTTAACAATATAGAATCAGTAGATAGAGTATCTAAAACCATCACGATGGGGGAAAAAGAAGATGAAGTGGAAGTTCTTGAAATAAAACAAATTAAAGGCGGAGAAACTATGACTTCATATATTTACTTACCTCAAAAAGAAAGGCTATTTGTTCTAAGATATATTGCAACATTAACAAAATATTCCAATTCGGTTAAGAAACTATTGCCAAAAACGGAAGATGAATTGGAATCACAGTTAGCATCTGAAAGTTGGAGTGGCGATAGAATAAAAAGTGAAATTGAACAGTTAGAACCTGAGGAACAGGAAATATTGACTGCATTATATACTGGAATATCATCCCTTGAATTGCCCCCTATGATGGGTTTGGAAGTTGATGAAGTGGAGAAAATATTGGAAAAATTAATTGATAAAGGACTTCTTGACTTGGTAAGAATAAGAAAAGAGACAGAATTAACTGAAAAAGGTAGGGCAATTACTAACTATATTATATCTAACTTTTAATGGACGTAATGTATAAATACCCGTGTCTCTAAAAATGTACATTTATATGAATATACAAACTAAATAGGTGAAGTAATATGGCAGATGTTGTAAGAACTCTGGTGGTTGATGATTCTGCATTTATGAGAAATATTTTAAAAAAAATTTTAGCCTCAACAAACAAATATGTTGTAGTGGGAGAAGCATCAAATGGTAAAGAAGCTATCGAAAAAACAAAAGAACTAAATCCTAACTTAATCACTATGGATATTGTAATGCCTGAGCTCACGGGGATAGAAGCTACAAGGGAAATAAAAAAAGAGTTTCCTGATATAAAGATTGTAATGTGCACCTCAGTTGATCAGGAAAAAAAGATGATTGAAGCCATAGATGCAGGTGCGGATGGCTATATAGTTAAACCATTTCAAGCTCCAAAAATTCTTGAACAACTTAATAAATTATTTCAATAAATAATTATTTTCATTACAAAATTTTCAAAGGGTTATTATGAAATGTGGCAATGTATATATTTCGCCTAAATCATGGGATATTATAATGCAAGATATTATTAATGAAGAAATGAAAGAAAAAATGATATATTCTGAAAAGGAATGTAATTTTGTAAAAAATTTTCGTATAATGGGATTAACCAGAGTTGAAGAAATAGGAAAATCTGCTGCTGAAAAAGCATGTGGTTTTATAAGGGATATGACTGGAAATCATGTGGAGACCAAATCAGTTAATGTTATGATTACTACTCCATTGGAGATTAAAGAAGAAAAAATTAAAAATGACTATAAAATAGTAACTGGAATTAATTTCAGTGGAGATATAAATGGAATTGGTGTATTAATATTCTCAGAAGATTGTGCATTAAAACTGTCGAAATCTATGCTCGCAGGAATGGGCATGGAGGATTACAGCGATGAGTTAGATGAAATGAAAATATCTGCCCTTAATGAAACATGTAATTTGATTATATCTGCTTATGTAGATACCATAGCTAATTTTATGGATATATCATTGAACATGTCCCCACCGTTTTTTATCAAAGGTATTGAATATGAAATAATTGAAAATATTTTTGGAGATTGTGGCGTAAATAACCAGGACTTAGTATTAACCTTTAAATCTGGGCTTTTTTCTCAAGGAATTGGTTCAGGTTTTGAAGTATTGATTGTAATGCCTCCAAATTCAATAAATACATTATTTAAAAAATTATAATCTTTTATAAATTAAAATTAGGGGGTTATTAATGAGTATTTTAGAATCTATGAAAAAAATAACAAGCATAGGGCAGGATGCATCGGAGAATATTGCTAAGGCTTTTGAAGGATTAACTGGGGAAAATACTGAGGTTCAATTTTTAGGAACTCGATTTGTACCAGTGGAGTATTTACCTGAGCAATTTGGAGATGAAACCTGTAAAATTGTTCGTATAGATTTTAATGGTGTGCTTTCAGGCAGAACTTTAATGATTTTGCCAAAAGAAGATGCTGTAAAATTAGAGAAACTTCTTCTTTTAGACATTCTTTGGGATAGTTTAGTAAATAAAGTAGAACTGCCGGATTATTCTGAGATGGAAGTTTCCCTAATAGGTGAAGTGGCAAATATTGTAGTGGCTGCATTTTTAAATGTTTTTGCTAATACCTTAGAGGATGAAATAAATATTACGCCCCCTGAGTTTATTGAAGACAGTGGATTCTCAGTGGTAGAATCATTAATTCTTGAAATGGGTGACAATTTAGACATTGCTCTTGTATTTGATAATAAAATAGATATTGTTGGTAAATTCCCAATAAAGTGTAATCTTCTGATTTTAATTAATCCAGAAACTGTCGAAAATCTTAATATCCTTTAAATTTTAAAAATTAGAATATAATTATAATTAATTTTTTTTAGCCATGTAAATCCTTTCTCTATGATTTATTGGTGTGAATAATGTTCTGGCTTTTCCATGCAATATTTCAGTTTTTCCAAGAATTAAATATCCATTATTAACAAGACCCTCATAAAATTTTAAAAATAATTCAGCTTGAATTTTTTTATCAAAATATATTATGACATTTCTACAAAGTATAATGTTCATTCCTTTTAAAGGGGGTTCTTTTATTAAATCATGCTTTTTAAATTTAACATATTTTTTAATATCCTTTTTAAGTTCGTATTCTTGTTCATTTAATTTTATAAAATATTTGGATATCAATTCTTTATCAATATTTTTCAGCTGTTTATGAATATAGACCCCTTTTTTAGCCCTATCCAATATTTTGCTATCCAAATCAGTTCCAATAATACTTACAGGCATAAATTTTCTGTTATGTTTTTCTTTTAATTCATTTATCATAATTGCCAGTCCATATGGCTCTTCACCTGAGGAGCAGCCTGCACTCCATATTTTTAAACCCCTAATAGTCCTTTTATCCATTATAAGATTTTCCAATATTTTGTATATCTCTTTATATACAGTATTATCCCTCCAAAACTCTGTTACATTTACTGTTAAGGTATCTTCCAATTTTTTATATTCGTCTGGATTATTTTTGATTAAATATTCATAATACTCTCGATAATTTTTACATTTACATGCCCTCATCCTAACTGCTACTCTTCGTTTTATATATGCGTCTTTATATTGTTCTATATTTATTTTTAACTTAAATCTAATTTCCCTTTTTATTTTATCAAAATATATGTCATCGTTAGTTTTCATAGACATTACCTTTGTTTATTGTTATAAAAATAAAATAATCGAAAATTAAAAAATAGTTCAAAAAAGATTAAAAAAGAATAAACTTAATATCTGTAATTTCTGAAATCATTAACCAATGTTCCATCGGGAGACAGGTTTTTAGGAACCTGTTTTCCCATTTTTTTCAACTTATATCTCTCACACATTTCGTAATTACCTTTACAATATTTATCTTTTAACTTTTCGGCTACTTCTGGATTGAGTTCAGGGTCATGCACAAATGGACATTTTGGAAGGTTTACACATTCAGTATCTGATACTCTAAATTTATCTACCTTTTGAGAGACTATATTGGCAATATTAACAGCCTCTTTAATAGCTCTAGCAGTCTCTTCAACAACTGCTTCTTGTTCTTCGGCACTTGCTGTTAATTCCTCAGCAGTAGCAGCAAACTCTTCGGATATTGAAGCTATATCTTGAACATTTTTCAACGCATTCTGAATATTATCAGTAGAATCCTGAGCCTGTTTTTTAATTGCATTTATTCTTTCCAAAGTTTTATCTATTCCATCCTTAATTTTAAGAAATGCACCATTCACTTCATCTATTGCAACAACGCCTTTATCTACTTCGTCCTTACCAGTTAGACCTAAGTCAATAGTTTTTTCAATCCTGTTGTGGATACTTGAAATAGTTTTATTTATGTCATCAACGGATTTTCCAATCTCTTCTGCAAGTGATTTAATTTCACTTGCAACTACTGCAAATCCTTTTCCAGCTTCACCCGCTCGTGCAGCTTCTATGGATGCATTTAATGCCAATAAACCAGTTTGTTCTGCAATATCTTTAATCAATACTGTAACTTCGTTGATTTTCTTGCTCTCATCCCCTAACTCTTGAATAGTTCTTCCTAAATCATCTATCACGTTGGCTATATTTTGCATGGTATCTATTGCGTTTTCTACCTTCTTAACACCTGTTTCTGAGTAACCTTCCACCTCCCTTGCAGTTTCTACTCCTTCTTCAGCCTTTTCAGTGGTTAATTTTACAAGTTCAGCAGTTCCGCCTAAATCTTGTGATAGGTCCTGTAATTTTGTAGATTGGTCAGTTGCTGCTGTGGCAACCTGTGATGCTGCATCAGCCACCTGGTCAGAGATTTCCTTTACCCTTTCAGATTCTTCCTGCATAGTGTTTATCTCTTGGTTTAGTTGGGATATTTGGTTTTTCAGGTCATTTGTCATGTTTGCTATATTGTCCAATGCTTTATTGATAACTTTTTCAACTTCTTTATCTTTTCCACTATCATCTAATCTAACGGTGAGTTCACCCTCAGCTACCTTATTCATTGTATTATGTATCTCGATAAACATGCTTTCCAATTTTTTGCGCTCTTGCTCCTGTCTTTTTGTATCTTCCCGCAAATTATTATGTAGTTTCTTGATATTGAGATATATATTTCCAATTTCATCCTCATTGAATTTTACATTTTCTTTTATATCATAATGTCCATTGGCTAATTCACTAGTAATTCTTTCGAGGTCTTTTAAAGGATTCAACACTGTTTTTCGTATAATAATTATGGAGAGTATGCCTGTAAATAGGGCAAATACAACAGATGCTATTGCCACATCATTTGCAAATTTAAGTTTTTCATCGTATAATTTATTATATAATGTAACTGCTTTGTTCATTTCAGATAACAGTTCCATATTATGTTCTTTTAGATACAACAACGCTTCTTTAAATTCAGGGTCATTTGGATTTTTTGAACATATTATTTTTATTTTTTCATAGAATGGATTCCATATCTCTTTTACTTTAAGAAGTTGAGCTTTAACATCATTGGAAGCTGGTGGAATTCCTAATTTTTTATCACCATATATTAAAGCATTTAATGTTTTGTCAAATAAGTCTGATGTTTCTTTCAAATCTTTTTTATCCTCAACATGACCTGCACTTATCATAAATGCCTCTTTGGTCATTTTTTGACTCAGCATTCTCTGTTTTCCAGCAAGATTAATTATATTTCCATCATGCTGCATACTACTATGCACAATCATGGTCGTGAAAGATACTATTGCAACAATTAGTATTAATATCGCTAAAATTGATAAAATCTTGGTTTTAACAGATATTTTGTTCAATTTCATAATATCCCCATTAATTAACATGAATTTAAAATTTTTGATTATCTCTAAAAAATTCGATGTATTGAATTTAGTAATAAGAATTATATAAATTATTTGTGTATGTAATTGTGTAGCATCAATATTTTTAAAAATAAAGGTGTTATAGCAGTTAAATTATAAATATAAAATAGAAAATAGTTAAAAAATAATTTAAGCTTTAAATTTATCAACAGATAGTGCTAACTTATTGGCAATATTAACAGCCTCTTTAATAGCCCTGCCGCTCTCTTCAACAACTGCTTCTTGTTCTTCGGCACTTGCTGTTAATTCCTCAGCAGTAGCAGCAAACTCTTCGGATATTGAAGCTATATCTTGAACATTTTTCAACGCATTCTGAATATTATCAGTAGAATCCTGAGCCTGTTTTTTAATTGCATTTATTCTTTCCAAAGTTTTATCTATTCCATCCTTAATTTTAAGAAATGCACCATTCACTTCATCTATTGCAACAACGCCTTTATCTACTTCGTCCTTACCAGTTAGACCTAAGTCAATAGTTTTTTCAATCCTGTTGTGGATACTTGAAATAGTTTTATTTATGTCATCAACGGATTTTCCAATCTCTTCTGCAAGTGATTTAATTTCACTTGCAACTACTGCAAATCCTTTTCCAGCTTCACCCGCTCGTGCAGCTTCTATGGATGCATTTAATGCCAATAAACCAGTTTGTTCTGCAATATCTTTAATCAATACTGTAACTTCGTTGATTTTCTTGCTCTCATCCCCTAACTCTTGAATAGTTCTTCCTAAATCATCTATCACGTTGGCTATATTTTGCATGGTATCTATTGCGTTTTCTACCTTCTTAACACCTGTTTCTGAGTAACCTTCCACCTCCCTTGCAGTTTCTACTCCTTCTTCAGCCTTTTCAGTGGTTAATTTTACAAGTTCAGCAGTTCCGCCTAAATCTTGTGATAGGTCCTGTAATTTTGTAGATTGGTCAGTTGCTGCTGTGGCAACCTGTGATGCTGCATCAGCCACCTGGTCAGAGATTTCCTTTACCCTTTCAGATTCTTCCTGCATAGTGTTTATCTCTTGGTTTAGTTGGGATATTTGGTTTTTCAGGTCATTTGTCATGTTTGCTATATTGTCCAATGCTTTGTTAAACGCCTTTTGAAGCCTGTTATGTTTCCCAGATTCATCTAGTCTAATAGTTAAATCTCCATTTTCAAGTTTAATCATGGCATTTGTAATTTCTTCAAAAGTTCTTCTAGTTCCTTTTTTATATTCCTCACATGAATTAAGTTTTTTGATTACTTCGCCAAGTTCTTTTATTATTTCATCGAATACCTCAGAATTATTTTTCATTTTCGTAAAGTCTTTATTCAATAATTTACCCATATCTCCAATAAAAACACACATGGTTTTTGAATCCTTTTTTAAAATGTTATATCCTATTGCATATGAAATTACTATGGATATAATCAAAGCACCGAATAGATATATAATCATCTTTTCTATAATATCAGGACACAACATACAAAGGGTCAAAAATAAAATTATTGCTGGCGTCGAAGATAGTAACATCAATTTTTTATCCATTGTTTCACCTTTAAATAATTTTTTCATTATTTCTATATCTAATAACTGCTTTTCCATCCTTCAAAAAAAATTTAACTGTTCTGCTGACATCCCCACCTATGTCTTCACCAATTATGCGTATTTTATACTGTTTTAATTCCTGTCTTGCCGCATCAGCATTTTTTTTACCTATGTCTATCGCACTAGATTTTTTAAACATTGCAGCACCGCCAACTATTTTTGCAGTAAGTCTGTCAGTTCTTGCACCCAATATAACCATCTTTGCAATAATGGCAGGAATGGCAGTATTAACATATTTTCCCGGATTTTTAATATTGTCATCCATGGTTTTTGGTAACATTACATGAGCCATCCCTCCAATCTTTTTACCTCTATCATACAACATTATAGCCACACAAGAACCCAGCAATGTTTCAAGCACCTCGGGACTTTTTGAAACTTCAAAACCACCCATTTTAACTTTAAGCACCATGCTAACAACCTAAATATTGTTTAAATCTAATATGAGTGCTACCCTTCCATCACCCAATATTGTGGCTCCAGCAAGACCATGGATATTTTTCAAAATACCTGTGAGAGGTTTAACAACAATTTCTTCCCTTCCAATTACATCATCAACCACTACGCCTAATTTTCCGCTATTTCGTTCTATAACAATTATATAAACATCTTCAGACTCTTCAGCGGAATAATCATTAAGTATATCTCTTAACCAAATCACAGGTAGGATATGATTTCGGTATATTATGGCATCCTGACCTTCTAAATTTGATATATCTTCTTTTTTAACATGAGTAACATCCAAAACACTTGTTAATGGTATTGCATAAACTTGGTCTCTTAATTTAATCAACAATGCAAGAATGATTGCCATTGTTAAAGGTAATTGAAGTATTATCTTTGTTCCTTTTTCTTTTTCAGAGTATAATGATACACTACCTCCGAGGGACTCTATTTTGGATTTTACAACATCCATTCCTACACCCCTTCCAGAAACATCTGAAACTTTTTCAGCAGTGCTAAATCCCGGTAAAAATACTAGATTAATGGCTTCCTGGTCTGATAGTTTATTGGCATCATCTTCCGATATAATTCCTTTTTCCACAGCTTTCTTCTTTATAATTTCAGGGTCTATTCCTTTACCATCGTCTTCAATTGTAATAAGCACATGATTTCTTTCTCTTGTAGCTACTAATTTTAGCGTTCCCTTTCTAGGCTTTCCTTTTTTCTCCCTCTCTTCTGGGGTTTCGATACCATGGTCCAACGAGTTTCTAATAATATGTGTTAATGGTTCCGCGAGCTCATCCAATACAGTTCTATCAAGTTCAATATCTGAACCTTCGATTATTAATTCAACCTCTTTATTAAGGGCTTTTGAGGTATCTCTCACAGTTCTAGGAAACCTGTTGAATATAAAAGATACAGGTATCATCCGCATAGCCATTACTTCTTCCTGGAGCTCAGTAGCAAGCATGTTAAGTCTATTCACAGCATTGTGTAATTCCTTAATATTGTATTTATTTGCGATTTGAGTAAAATTTGCTCTATTTATAACTAATTCACCAACTAAATTCATAAGTTTGTCCAATTTTTCAATATTTATTCTTACAGTCTGGGTTAATGTTTTCTTTTCTCCAGATTTTTCAGAAGGTTTCTTTTTTGAGTTTTGTGGTTTAGTAGATGTACTGCTTTTTTCATGTGGTTTGGAATTTTTTTTCATTTTTGACTGTTCTTTTAGATATTCAGGGGTTTCTATTATGACATTCTTTATTTCTGGAATACTAAACACTATTTCTTTTAAATCATCCTCTTCTTTATTTGAAATTATATAAACTACAACCTCATTACCATCAAATTCTCCCTCTTGAAGTTTTTCACAAGAAGGTTCTGTTTTAATTATTTCTCCCACATTTTTAAGCTCTTTAATGGCCATGTAGGCACGAACAGATTTTAAAATACACTCTTCATCGATTATTATTTTTAATTTATATGCATCTTTTATTCTATCATCTTTCACAGTTTCATTATTATTACCTCCTTCATCCACCCCTCCAATATTTCCAATTTTAAAATCGATGTTTATCGGAGCTACCGCAATGTACTCCATTTCACACATGGTATCGAAAACCTTTGTTATTTCGTCCAATTGTTTATTTGATAGAAAAATAATTTCAAGCTCATCATGGCTTTTTTCTTTAATTTCTTCTTCACTGGGGGTTGAAATTAATATATCTCCAATTTTTTTAATATTGGATATAACCATGGATAATCTAACAGATTTTAAATCACAATCTTCTAGGACTTTGGATTTTAAATGATATAGTGTATATCCGTTATCCACCATTTCCTTTATATGTTCAGCATATTTATTAAAATCAAACTTGGAATGGTCTAATATTACCCCATATTCTTTAACATTATCAGATGAGCTCCGATGTTCATGCTTCAATGTTATTGCATCATCTATTTTTTTATTTATTTTAGATAAATCAATGTCTAAATTATCAATACCGCCATTTTCCTCGAATGATTTTGCAATTTTCTCCATTGCATCTAATGAACATTTCAATGCTTCCATGACTGATTTGTTAAATATAATATCCTCATTTAGAACATAATTAACTAAATCATTTATTTTTGTTAGTGTTTCTTTTAAATCATCATAATTAAAGGCGTCAGCAACAATGTTAAGAACTTCAACAGATTTACTCATCTGACTAAGGATTTCATCAAGATTTTTCGGTTTTTTTATCTCGTTTTCATTTCCTTCATTTTTTTCATCGTTTAAATTTGTTTTAATATTTACTGTTGTTTTTGGTTCCTTTAACACTATACTAATGGTGGATTTGGTATTTTGAGTATTGTTATTTTCTTTCTTCGATTCTTCATTTTCTGCAACTTTTGAAATATTTACATTACTTTTTGAAGCTTCTGAGGCAGAGCTTCCCCCATTACCCATGTATTTTTCTTTCAATGTTTTTATTTCATTAACTATACTATCAACATCGATAGAGCTAGTCTCAGCGTCTTCTTCAATTTCATTAACCATGGTTTCAAGAGCATCAAGACATTTAAATAACAAATCCATAATTTCTGAATTTACAGCTATTTCACCGTTTCTTATGTTATCCAATATATCCTCCATATGATGCGTAAGGTTGGAGATATTATCAAAACCTAGGGTTCTTGCAGAACCTTTCAATGTATGGGCAGACCTGAATATTAAATTTATAATGTCTTTATTATCGGGATTATTTTCAAGTTCAACTAAGTTTTGATTTAAAGCTTCAAGATGTTCCGTAGCTTCAGCCATAAATAACTCTTTATATTGTTCCATTTCATCCATTTTCAACGCCCCCGATATTTTTAATTAATTTTACAATAGTTTCTGGTATTTTTGATGGAGGCAATACTGCATCTGCAATATTCATTTCAATAACAGCTTTTGGCATGCCAAACACAACACAGGTATCCTTATTTTGGGCTATTATTTTTCCTCCTTTTTCTTTTATTAATTTCAGACCATATGCTCCATCTCTGCCAATTCCTGTTAAAATTACTCCTACTGTATTTTTACCATATATTTTTGATACATATTCCGCAGTAACATCCACTGAAGGTTTTGTTCCATGAACTTTTGGCATCTTACCATCCAATACTATATAAACATCATTTCCTCTTTTTCTAAGAAGCATTTGGTAATCTCCCGGTGCTACATAAACATAGTCAGGTTTAACTAACTCCCCATCCTGTGCTTCTTTCACATTTAATTTAGCTCCTGTATTCATTCTATCTGCAAACATTTTTGTAAATCCTTTTGGCATATGCTGAACTACAAATATTGGAGGCATGTTTTTCGGGAGATTGTTTATAATTTCTGAAACTACGGGGGGACCTCCTGTTGATGAACCTATCATAATAGCCATGTTTTTAAGTTTCTCAGAAGGCATTTTAATATCGGGAGCTGACACCTGTTTAGATATTCCAACATTTTGATTTTCTTCCTTACTTTTTTGATTTTGATTTTCTGGTATTTTTTCGTTTTTTTCATTTTTAGGCGGAGAGACCTTTTGCCTGACATATGCTTTTGAAACTGACTTTACTTTTTTTATTAATTCATCACCCACTTTTCTAATATCCAATGATATAGTCCCCGAGGGTTTTTGAATAAAGTCGATTGCACCAGCTTCCAGAGCTTCAAATGTTGCCATGGAGCCCTTTCTTGTTAATGCAGATATCATCAGTACAGGTGTGGGTTTTATTTCCATTATTTTCTTAACTGCTTCAATCCCATTCATTCTAGGCATTTCTACATCCATTGTAATTACATTTGGATTTAATTTTTGCGTGAGCTCGACAGCTTCTAAACCATCTTTTGCTGTGCCTATTACCTCAATATCATCATCAGAGTTTAATATGTCAGAAATTATTTTTCTCATAAATGCAGAATCATCCACTACCAATACTTTTATCTTTTTCATTATTTCCCTCTCATATGCGTAAAAATAATAAGTTTTTAAAATTCTTGTGGATTTATGAGGTTGTCAATATTTAACAATATTATTAACCTGTTGTCGATTTTTGCAATTCCTTCAATATGTTCTCCACTTATATTTTTCCCGATTTCCCCTAAATCTTCAATCTGCTCATGGGATATCTGTATAACATCATTAACCGCATCTACCAAAATACCCACTGGAACTCCATTAATTTCTATTACCATAACCAACATTTCTTTATCATCATGGTTTTCTTCAAAACTGGATATATTTAATTTTTTTCTCAAATCGATAATAGGGGTTATTTCACCCCTGATATTTGTAACACCAACAACATAATCTGGGGTATTAGGTAATGCTGTAATGTCTTGAAGTTTTAAAACTTCCCTGACCTCATCTACTTTTAAACCATATTCATTCGAAGAGAGTTTAAAAACAACAACTTTTGGCATATCTTCCATATCTCATCACCTATCTGATATTAACATAAGCTATTAACATAAGTTATTAACCTATAAATTTTAATAAAATATTGATATTAAGAAATTTAAAAAAATATAAAAATATAAAATTATTTTTACAAAAACTAACTAACACTATTTGAGAAATATGTGCATTTAATTTTATCTAAAATATTATGAACAATAACAATACATTGGTTTGCATGCAATTCTAATGGAGATATTGAAACCCGTTCTGCTCCAATTTCGTCTAAAAATTTCTCGTCTTCTTCCCCAATACCTATATGGTCTCCCAACACAAAAACAATATCTTTTTTACAGTTAGATGGATTAATCAAATCTTCAATAGGAACTCCGTTTTTATGAAGATAAAAGATTTGTTTTCCTTCCTTTTTTCTTTCCAATATAATATCTCTAAACTCTTTTTTAGCATGGTAAATCCCAGAGGTGCTTTCTTTCCAAACACTCAAATGTTCTTTTTCTAATGCCTTTTTTATGAAAATAGCAATACTTCTTTCATCGGGACTTACTCTTTTTAATTCAGAACCTACAAATTTTAACGCCACGGGAGGATTTGGATTTCCATAATGAACCGAGTAAAATACAGTATCCCTTCTCAAATCATGGGAAAGAAAAAATGCACTACTGACGCATCTACATACCAAATCCAACCTACCACAACTTCCAGGGAGGTCTTTTAAATTGACATCTCCTGAGGTTATTGCCTTATTTGCTTTTAATATAAATTCTCTCAAATTTTCACCATGCATGAGTATAAAAAATAAGAATAAACAATATAAATAATATAAATGAACATATTAAAATATATTAATAATAATTATTACTCGTTTAATCCTAAAACATCAAATGTATTGTATATTCCTTCTTTTTTCTGTGAAATGAATTTAGTTGCCAAAACCACTCCATTTACAAATGCCTGTCTGCTACTTGCTTTATGGGTGAGCTCTAATCTTTCACCATCTCCTGCAAATATCACTGTGTGGTCTCCAACCACATCTCCCCCTCTAAGAGCATGGATACATATTTCTTCCTTAGTTCTTTCTCCAACAAGCCCTTCTCTTCCGTATATTAACTTAGAATCCCTATTTAAATTATTTTGAATAATTTCAGCAGCCCTTAAAGCAGTTCCACTTGGAGCATCCTTTTTAAATCTATGGTGCATTTCTACAATTTCAATGTCATAATCCCCAAGTTTTTTTGCCAAAAATTCCAATGTTTTAAAGAATATATTTACACCTATGGCATAATTTTGGGAAATTACTGCTGCAATATTGTTTTTATTAATGTTATCCTCTATTTCTTTTCTCTGTTCTTCTGTAAATCCTGTGGTTCCAATTACTAAATTAACACCATTTGATGAGGCTATTTTAACGGTATTTACGCATGGTGCAGGGGCAGTAAAATCAATCAAAACATCAGGTTTAGTTTCTTTTAAGACATTATCTAAATTATCGGAGGTCTCCAAAGGAACTCCAATGCTTCCCAAACCTATTAATTCACCAACATCTGCTCCTTTTTTGGGATGATTTGGCATATCTATTGCTGCAACTATTTTAAAGTCTTCTGGATTGTTATATAATGTTTTTATTATATTACTTCCCATTCTTCCAAGAGCTCCTGTAATAGCAACTTTTATCATACAATCACCTTCTTTCTAAATTATTATTTCTTAGTCATTTACACTTAGTTTTATTTTTTTAAATTCTTCTATATAATTATCCATTTTATTATTTAAATTATCTGCTATCTCTATGGCTTTATCTATGTTTTCATGTTTATAGTTGTTCAATATATCTTTTATTTCATTAATTCCTAAATTTATTTCTTTTATAAGATTTATAATGTCTAATATTGTTATGTTCCCGCTTTCGTACAATCTTAAAGCTTTTTCAGATATATCATCTATTTTAGCCAATACTTTATCGATTTCAAGGATGATATTATCTAATTTTGAAGAATACTCGTCATTTTTATCAATCAGTATGTTTATCTTTTCAAGTATTTGATTTAGTGTATCTTCAATTTTCGAATTATCCGTATCAGATAGTGTAGAGGATAATTTATCCAATTTCTCATTAACTTCTTTTAAATAATTAAACTGCTCATCAGTATTGGATTTTTCCGTATTATCCTTATTAATAACTGCATATTTTATTCTATCTTGTAATCTATTCACTATTTTTTTTAGATTTTCAGATTTTTTATTAAATTCAATATCCAGATTAGATTCTAAACATTCCTGCTCTATTTCAGGTTTTAATTCTTCATCCTTTTTAATATCATTTGGAGATTCCATAGTATGCCCCTATAAGTGCTTATTAGAATGTTTTTAATTCAATATATTAATATTTTTTGTGTATATACTTATGTGTGTTGAGAGGCATTAAATTATAATTTTACTGCTTTGGATTCTTCTTCCTTTTTAATTTCTTTTCCCTAATTATTGGTATTCTAACAATATTACCACATTCTAAACATTTAATCATTACATTTGGAGGGTTTTCATTACTTTTTATCCTAACCCTAGCATTTTTTCCAAAAACTAAAAACGTTCCACATTTTTTACATATCCTTCTTTTCCATTTTTTTGGAAATGGCATTCTTATTTTC
The DNA here is from genome assembly GCF_000179575.2 of Methanothermococcus okinawensis IH1. Lineage (NCBI taxonomy): Archaea > Methanobacteriati > Methanobacteriota > Methanococci > Methanococcales > Methanococcaceae > Methanothermococcus > Methanothermococcus okinawensis. The sequence continues at coordinate 1,471,525 of NC_015636.1, forward strand.
ATTGCGATTTTCCTACTTAATTCCACATATCGTCTTGCCCTATTCATTCGGTTTTGTTTAGCTTCTTCTTCTGCAAGATTCATCAATATATCTATCCTTTCAAGTGCTATATTTTTTATTTTTTTAACATTTGTTCTGTGTCTCATAATTTCACAAATAATAATTATAGTAATTATTGTAAATAGGTATAACTTATGCAGCAATAGTTAATCTATAAAGCCATAATATAGCTATAATATTTCATAAGTATAAAATAAATCATGCATTAATAAAATATATAAAACATGTTGAACATATATCAAATAGATAATAAGATTATTAAATATATAAAATGAATATGATGGTGAAATAATGCTTTCAAACTATTTCGTTAGAGATTTAATGAATAGGGGCATATATGAAGTATCTTTAAAGGATAAGGTATCGGATGTAATCAAATTAATGGGTGAAAATAATATTTCATCGGTGGTAGTTTCTGATGATAACAATGTATATTGGGGAATTATAACTGATATAGATATATTAAAACATTATACTGAAAACTTGGATGAATTAAAAGCAGAAGACATCATGATATCCAAATTAATCACAATAAGTCCAACAGCCCCTCTTGAAAAAGCAGCCGCACTTATGGCTGAGAATAATATACATCATTTATATGTGGTCTCTGAGCTCAGGGAAGATAAGATTATTGGAGTGTTAAGTTCAAAGGATATTGTAAAATTGATATCAGAAAAACTGAGCTCCCAATAAATTTCATATAATATTTTTATTAAATTTACTATATTTTAGTCTATTGTTTATTCCATTTAATTATTTTAATTAATAAATCATAAATAATAATCAAAAAATAACATATAAATGATATATTATTTTATAATATTTATTAATTATTTTATTAATTTAAATTTTTGAGATGAAATTATGGGTATGGATATTATTTATGAAACCTACGAAAAAATAAAAAGCATGGAAATAAGAGGGGCTGGACGAATAGGAAGAGCTGCGGCAAAAGCTTTAAGGGATTATGCAAAATCCATAACTGATATAGATGATAATGAATTTAAAAATAAGATGATTGATGCAGGCAATATTTTAAAATCTGCAAGACCTACTGCTGTATCCCTTCCAAATGCTATAAAATATGTTTTAAATGGATTAAATGATAAAAATCCAAAAGAGGCAGTAATAAAAAAGGCAGAAGAGTTTATAATATCCTCATCAAATGCTACAAAAAAAATAGGAGAAATCGGTTCAAATAGAATAAAAGATGGATATAGAATATTAACCCACTGCAATTCAGAGGCTGCCCTGAATGTTATAAAAACAGCCCATAGAAACGGGAAACATATAAAGGTAATTTGCACAGAAACACGCCCAAGAAATCAGGGATATTTAACGGCAAAAGACCTTGCTAATGAAGGAATAGATACTACATTGATAGTTGATAGTGCAGTTAGATATTTTATAAAAGAAGTTGATTTAGTTGTTGTTGGGGCTGATGCCATCACTTCAAATGGGTGTTTGGTCAATAAGATAGGAACATCCCAAATAGCACTTATTGCACATGAAAGAAGAGTTCCATTTTTAACAGCTGCTGAGACTTATAAGTTTCATCCTAAAACCATAGTTGGGGAATTGATAGAGATAGAGGAAAGGAGCTCCGATGAAATACATGTATTTGAAGAGCAATATATAAATAAAATAAAATTAAGAAATCCCGCTTTTGATATTACACCAGCACAATATATTGATGGAATTATTACGGAAATAGGTGTAATACCCCCACAGGGTGCTTGGTATATTATTGAAAAATACTTTGGGGAGTTATTTAACGAATAAAATGATAATATATAATAAAACAGTAAAATAATGATAAATTATGCAATATAATAAAAAATAATAAATTATAATAAAATAATAGAAATAACTAATTAATAATAAAATAATAAAATAATAGGATGATATCTTATAATACTAAATGTAATAATAAATGTAATAATTAAATAAAATTAGAATAAAACTATAAAAACTAAAAAGAGGCATAAATCTTCATTGTATAAATATAATTAAATAAAATTAAAAAATGATAAACATAATTATAATAAATATAATAAATTAAATAGAATAAAATTTTAAGAATAATATAATAATATAGAAATTAGCACAAAATGATAAATAAAAATATTCTTGGTGAAATTGTGAGTAAAGTTAAGGATTTAAGTCTTGCTCCTGATGGAGAATTAAAGATAGAATGGGCTAAACAACACATGCCTGTTTTAAAATTAATAAGAGAAGAATACATAAAAGAAAAACCATTTAAAGGTATTACTATTGGTATGGCACTTCATTTAGAAGCTAAAACCGCGGTATTGGCTGAAACTTTAATGAATGGTGGGGCAGAAATTGCCATTACAGGATGTAACCCATTATCTACTCAGGATGATGTAGCCGCTGCCTGTGCAAAAAAAGGCATGAATGTTTATGCATGGCGAGGAGAAACAAACGAAGAATATTATGAAAATTTAAATAAAGTTTTAGACCATAACCCCGACATTGTTATAGATGATGGTGCAGATTTAATATTCTTACTGCATTCCAAAAGAACCGAGCTCCTAGATAACATCATGGGTGGATGTGAAGAAACCACAACTGGGGTTATAAGATTAAAAGCCATGGCTGAGGAAGGAGCTCTAAAATTCCCAGTAGTCAATGTAAATGATGCCTACACAAAACACCTATTTGACAATAGGTATGGAACTGGACAAAGTGCAATGGATGGTGTTATAAGAACTACAAACCTTTTAATTGCTGGAAAAAATGTTGTAGTGGCTGGATATGGCTGGTGTGGTAGAGGAGTAGCAATGAGAGCATCAGGAATGGGTGCAAATGTTATAGTTACGGAGGTAAATTCCATTAGGGCATTAGAGGCTAAGATGGATGGATACAGGGTTATGAAAATGGACGAAGCTGCGAGAATAGGTGATATATTTATAACTACAACAGGCTGTAAAGATATAATAAGAGCTGAACACATGTTAGTAATGAAAGATGGAGCAGTTTTAGCAAATGCAGGTCATTTTGATAATGAGATAAACAAAAATGACTTAATGAACCTTTCAAAATCAGTTAAAACTGTTAGGATGAATATTGAAGAATACGATTTAGGAAATAAAAAATTATATCTTCTTGGAGAAGGAAGGCTCGTAAATCTTGCATGTGGAGATGGCCACCCATGCGAAGTTATGGATATGAGCTTTGCAAACCAGGCTCTTAGTGCTAAGTTTATAAAAGAAAATCACGAAAAGCTTGAAAATAAGGTATATGAAATTCCTTATGAACAGGATTTAAGAATAGCTTCATTAAAATTAAAATCTATGGATGTTGAAATAGATGAGCTCACTCCTGAACAGAGAAAGTATTTAAGTGATTGGAGAGAAGGAACATAATTTTATTTATATTATGTAATTATTTATATTATTTTTAATATTTCATTTTTAAATACATTTTTGAATAATAAAATAGTAATTAAATAAAATGTAATTTAATAAAATGTAATTTAATAACTTGTAAAAAAAGATAAAGAATTATATTTATTCTTTTTTAATTAATTTAACAACTTCTGCTACTTTTTTACCCAAATTTCTTGCAGTAGTTATACCGAACTCATCTTCTTGGCATGCACCCGGAGCTCCGCCTACACCTGTTCCACCATAGTGGGCAGTAGGCTCATTATCTCCAACAACAATCATAGAGTGTATTAACATGAAGTCATGAATTTGTCTTATTGTGGTTTCTTGACCTCCATTTCTTGAAGCTCCAACAGATATTGCTCCACCAACTTTATTTTTTAATTTGAATCCTATCCTACATGGTCTAGACCTGTCAAATAACATCTTTGTTTGGGCACTAACCCCTCCAAAATAAACTGGTGAGCCTATAATAATACCATCGGCCTCTTCCATCTTCTCTAAAATCTCATTTATATCGTCCATAATTACGCATTTACCTTCTTGCTTACACACATCGCAGGCAATACATGGATTTAATTCTTTATCATACAATGATACATATTCTGTTTTTACACCTTCTTCTTCGGCAGCTTTTAATGCTTCCTTTACTAAAAATGATGTATTTCCATTTTTTCTTGGAGAGCCACATATCCCTATAATCTTCATTAAATCACCATTTTATATTATTTTATATTTTATATTTATTTTAATTTTTATTTTTTATACATTCATTAATTATTGTTCTTTAATTACTATAATCATTCTTATTTTTTAATTTAATTTTTAACATATTTTTTATTATTTATTCATTTTATTTATCCATATATAGATTTTATCTTCACCACTACCATGGTAGGATTTAATACATCATTATTTACGGCATCAATACAAATACCATACCCAACAACTTCAAATTGAACTTTTGCTACAACAGTATCAATCTCTTCAAAATACATAGGATTTTCTTTTTGAGAACATATTGATAATTTTTTTATCTGTGCTACAATTCCCTCTGTGCCTGGAATGATATCTTCCTTTGATACATCAGTTATAAATACATAATCACCAATATCCAAGGAAGTTAAGGCAAGAATATTGGAGAAATTTTTTAGATTAAATGTTTTCACATGATTTTTAACCAATCCTGAAATATTGGTTGGAGATATTCCTGTTAAGGCAGTAATTTCCATAATATCACTTTTTATTATATATCTTATTGTATTACTCTATATTCTTATATTATTATTGCTATTTCATTATCATATTAGGTTATTATCTTATTATTTTAAATATTATCCGTAATATGGATTATATAAATTTTTTAACAATTATAATTTTATTTAATTAATTTATTTATTTAATTTATAGATACATAGGATTTTCGACTTTCTGTTGTTTAGTCATAAGTTTAAGGTGTTCCTCAGCAAGTTTTTTAAGTTTTTCTTTTATCTTTTCATCCTCTTTTATTAATTCCTCGGTATTTACATTCAAATTATATAATTTATTTAAAACTTCAATTACATTGGAAGCTCCCATAGGGTCAGGTCTTAAACCAGGAGTTTCAGCCATTAAACATAATGAGGGAATGTTTTTATCGGCACTTTTTAAAGATATAAGCCCAGACATTCCTCCAACCATTCCAAATTCTAAAATTGGTATCTTTTGTTCTTTTATATTAGTTAATATATCCTCGGAAGTGGAAACAGCATATATATCTTTTGGATTTAATGAAGTTATACCGTCCAAATTAACAATAACCTTTGGATTTATATGTGAAGTATATTCCAATAATTTATCGGTTAAACTATAAACAATATTTTGAGGAATTAAAACCTCAGAAAATATTGCCACTATGTTTTCATTTGCATGAGCTCTGATTGGTGGATATATCTTTCCGTTTTCCACAGTCATAATGGGTGGAATATTTGGAGAATCAAAATAACCTATATAATCTAAATTAAGTTCTTTGATGATTTGACGGGTTGCAATATTTCCAATAAGTCCAATACTTGGAAAACCCGTAATTACTATTGGTTCTTTAAAATCTATTTCTTTTTTGGCAATATATTCCATATGCTCCATATAATCCCTCATAATTTTTATTATTATAATTAAATAAATAAAATAAATAGAAAAAATAATAGTTAAATAATTATAATTAAAATTAACAATAATTAAGTTAAGTTATAATTCAAATTCTTCATATTTTTTTGATACGGTATCCAATATACCAATTGTGGCAATTCCACTTAGATATCCGCAACACTCCCCAGGATTTATAACTAAAACATTGTCGATTTCTTTAAATAATCTTTCATGTGTGTGTCCGTATATTACAACATCATAATTTTTAGATTTAATTACTGCATCAAGAATCTCATTGTTGGTCCCATGAAGAACAAAAAATTTTAAAGAATCTGCTTCAAAACTTAAATAATCGTCTATTTCATTTTCTTCATTTAGTTCTTTTAACCATTCTTTTAACTTTGTTCTTTCACCGTCGTTATTTCCATAGGTTGCTACAATCCGTGCATTTAATCTTTCAAATTCTTTTATAACAAATAGGGAAACAAAATCACCACAATGAACAACTATATCAACATTTTTATTGTTAAAAATATCCACGGCTTTTCTTATATTCGGTAAATAATCGTGGGTATCCGATATAATACCTATCTTCATAAAACCACCTTTATTTAGTGTCTATTTTTTAGAGATTTAATAACTTCAATCATACCCTCAACTGTATATTCATTTGGAATATAGCCTTTAAATCCATAGTGCTCAACAATTCTATTTGTAATTGGACCTATTGAAACAATATAATGATTTTTTAGTAGATTAAATAACTCGTCATCTGAATTTTTAAAAAAATTCTTTGCAGTTAAACCACTTGTAAAGGTTAATATTATTTTTTTATTATTTTTCTCCTCCTCAATTATAATGTCCTTCAATTCTTTAAGTTTATCTTTTAGATTATTGGGTTCTTCGGAGGAATATACATATATTATATCTGCATTTAGATTTTTGTGCAAAATATCTCTTGCAGATGGTGTTGTAGGTATCAATATCTTTTCATCTTTATTAATATGTTCTTTCAAAACCTTTAAAAGATAGTCTGCTGTATATTCATTAGGCATTACATCTACATCCCTCCCAAATATCCTCTTAAATTCCTTTGCAGTTTTTATCCCAATTACTCCTATTTTTTTGTTTTTTATCTTATTTATATCTGATTTATCCAAATTATTAAACAATCCTAAAACCCCCCTAGGGCTTGTAAATACCACCCAATCGTATTTATCTAAATCTACACTGACATCTTTAAATACCAATTTCAATGTTGGAATTAATATTGGTTCAAAATCGTTATTGCTATTTCTATTACTATTATTATTAGTATTTTCCTTTAACAGATTGGCAAATTCAATTCCCTGCTCTGGTGGCCTTGTAATTACTACTTTCATAAATACCACTTTTATATTAATTTATTAATTGTAGTTTTATATGGTTTTCATATTTACTTCCCTTAAATAAGAATTTAGTTTTTCCAATTCCTCTTCGAGCTCCTTAATTTTTTCCAAATCCTTATTAATTTCTTCATCCTGAGATGCCATTATCTCCATTTCTTTGCTACTTTTAATGTTGTATTTGTTGTATAATTCATTTAACTCCTGCTCTATTTTGTCAATTTCTTCCTTAAAAACTTTTTTCATGGATTTCGCTATAACTTTATCATCAACATGCACTATTACATTATCTAACTTATCCAACTTCATATTATCCCCATAACATGTAATGAATATATATTTTAAATATTTTTATTTTTATTTTACTTAATAATTTATTTAATATTTTAATTATTAATCAATTTATCTGCTATTTATATCATTTTCTATTTTTTTAGTTATTTCCTATTACTTTTGCTTATTTACTTTATTTATCGTCTTTTATCCATTATGTCCTTTTAATAACATACTGTATTTGTAAGCACTTTCTTTTGGATTTTCACTTTTATATATTGCCCTTCCCACTATAATATAGTCATCTTCTCCTAATATATCCAATACAGCATTCAATTCACCACCTTGGGCACCAATGCCCGGAGATATTATAGGAATATTTCCAACAATTTTTTTTATCTTAGTTAATCTCTCAGGTCTTGTGGATGGAGCAACAATACCATCCACATTTAATATTTTAGCAACTTCTGCAAGTTTATCGGCAATGGGTTGCATAAACTCCACAGCACCAGGATGGGACATTTCGGTAACCATTATAACCTTTTTTTTATGGTGTGTTTTTATTTCATATTGTTTTGCTATCTTTTGAATAGCTTCTACACTATCCCTTCCAACAAACCCATGGCATATAATTCCATCAGCATAATTTAATGTTAATTTAGCAATTTTTTCATTTGTTGAAGGAATGTCCGCCACTTTAAAATCGCATATAACTTCTTTATTTGTTTTATCTTTTATTTCTTTAACAATATCTAACCCAGAAGATAATACTAAGGGATATCCAATTTTAATTGCATCGATATATTTAGAAATTTCATCAACCATTGTTAATGCCTTATTTTTATCCATCACATCAAGAGCAAGCATTAATTTTACCATATTATCACCATAATGTTAAAATAAAAATTAATATATAAAATATAATCAAATAATTATTTAGAAACGTTATTATTGTATTATTACATTATTATAACATTTATTAAATATGTATTAATTTTACATTTATCTACATATATATTTATATATCGCATTTAGTATATTTAAATAAAATTATAATATAGTATAAAATAAAATATAAAATAAAAATATAAATTAAAAAAATTTAATTATTCAAAAATTATATATATTTAGTTAATTGATAAATTGATAATATAAATTTTATTAGATATATGCTTTAATCCATAAATTATAAGTTTTATTTTTTATGTTTCTATTTATTTTTAGTCTTGGTGGAAAAAATGGACATTTACATAAAATTTGTTACCTCATTAATTGTAATTCTAATATTGGCATATATTACAAAGAAAAAGGGATTTTTGGATAATTGTGGGATTTTATGTTCATCTATAATGGCTTTTATAATATTGATGGGAACAAATATAAATTGGTTAATTGTTATGGTGTGTTTTTTAGTTTTTGGAAGCTTAGTAAGTAAAGTGGGTTATTCCAAAAAATACAGTATGGGTATGGGTGAATGCAAAAGAACGGTAAAAAATGTGCTTGCAAACGGAGCTCTGGCTGTTATAATTATATTATTTTATATATTTGGAATTATCGATTATAACATGGCATTATTTGGATATATTGGTTCAATCGCAGCTGCCACATCTGATACATTCTCATCGGAATTGGGGGTTTTATCGGATGAAACACCAAGATTAATAACTACACTCGAAAAGGTTGAAAGGGGGACTGATGGAGGGATATCATTATATGGAACATTAGCAGGGATTTTGGGAGCATTTTTAATAGGTATCATATCGGGTATATTATTTAATAATTACAATTTAATATGGGTAGGAACAATATCAGGGATAGTTGGAAATTTATCCGACAGTCTTTTCGGAGCTCTGCTTGAAAGAAGAGGTATATTTAACAACGAACATGTTAATATTACATGCACACTTATGGGTAGTTTATGTGCAATAACTTTATATTTAACCATGACTTAAAATTTAAAAAGAATTAAAGTGATAGTGGAATGAAGGTAATAGTTATTTTAGTAAATCCAAAATATAGTGGAAATGTTGGAGCAATTGCAAGAAATATGATGAATTTTGGAGTAAATGAATTAAGGATTGTTGGTAGTAAAGATATATTAAATGATGAGGCATACATAAGGGCGGTGCATGCAAAAGAGATTTTGAATAATGCAAAATTTTATGATAATTTAAATGATGCTACACAGGATATTGATTTTATAGTTGGAACTTCTGGTGCAGTTTCAGGTGATAGAAATCTAAAAAGAGTTCCTATTACACCACATGAGCTCGCAGAGAAGTATAAAATAGTTGATGGAACAATGGGTATTGTCTTTGGAAGGGAAGATGATGGATTGAGCAATAAAGAACTTGAATTATGTGATTTGTTTGTATCCATACCAACATCTGAGAAATATCCTATAATGAATCTATCCCATGCAGTTTCTATTATACTATATGAATTATATGTATCATCACTGAATAAACCCTACAATGTAAATATGAGGGAGGCTTCTAAACTTGAAAAAGATGTTTTATTAAATATTTTCAATGAATTTGTGGATAAAAATGAGTATATTCCAGAATATAGGAAAGAATTATGTAAAACAATATTTAAAAGAATAATAAGCAGAGCATTTATCAGTGGAAAAGAGGCAAACACATTAATGTGTGCTTTTAAGGAAAAAAATAAATAATATATCTTTTTTTATTGCTATTATTTATATTTTAATTATTATTATTCATTTTATTTATTTTTATTTTATTCTATATTTTCAGATTTCCTTTTCATAACTTTTGAGAATGCTATTGTTCCCACAGGTCCTGCTACAAGTATAAATAGTGCCACAGTTTCACCAAAGGATACATTGAATTCTGCTGAAAGAATCACCAAGAAGGTAGCTATTATAATTGCCATTAATCCTTCTCCTATCAATACATTTGAGGTATTTTTGTGAAAACATAATTTTAATGAGGATAACGCACCGATTAATAGAGCAAACATTGTAAAATACAACACATATTCGTTCATAAAATCCCCTCTTTTGATAAATCTTTATTTTATAGATATAACAAATAAACATACATATATACTTATAATTATTAGATTCATAATTATAAATTAATAACCACTCAAATATTTAAATGCCCATATTATAAAAATTATAGAACCTAACAATATAGCAAACCAAACCCATATATTTATTATGTAGTATATTTTATATAATTTTTCCACATTTTTCTGGTCATTCATTATTTTTTTAAATGGGTCGGTGCCTCGATATTTTTTCTTTCTTATTCTGTTCATTGTATCACTTAATAGGAGCTCATCTTAAATAGGTAGGTTGTGGTTGTAGGTAACTCTCTTCTTAATATTCGGAGCTCCGGTTTATATATATAAATTATTTTCTCTTCGTCAAATAAATTTATTTCCTTACCTAATATCTTTGAAATTACTTTTACCTCCTCATATCCTTCTATTTTTACAGTTCCACTTTCAAGGGAAGCATCGATTTCTAAAATTATTGGTATCTTTAAGTTTTCATCAATATTTAATTCTTTCAGTAATTCAAGTTCCCTTTTTTTTATCCTATGTCTTTTTCCATTTATAATTACATGTGGCTTTTCTTCTTTTAATAATTCTTTTAATGTTTTTCTCTTAAAATTTGTATTTAAACCATGCAAAAATTTATAAATAGATTTGTCATCCATACTATCACATATTATAAAAACATATTTGACCTAATAATATATAGTGTTTAAAATTATAAAAAAGTATTCCAAAATTCCATAATTACGATAAAATAATAAATACTATAATAATATAAAACAATTATAAGAATTATAAAAAAGGTATATAAAATATTTTAAAAAAACTATTTACTCTTTTCCATGCAAAAGTAATAAATTACCTATAACATCTCCCTTTTTAACAATCCCATCCTTTACAGCTGCAAATATTGCATACTCACCAATTCTTTTTGAACCATAAGGCATTGGAGTTTCCTCTCCAATTGATAGAGTTGTTCCTATACTATGTTTCGCATAGGCACTGATAATTGAAATTGTATAGGGTAAGAGCTCTATCTTTTTTATTTTTATAGCTTTAACCTCTCCAGCTTTAAATTCTGCATCTTCATCAGCTATTATGCATTCTTTTTTACCCAGAACCTCCAATTTAATTTTCCCGGGATATTTATTTTCTTTTAATTCTTCCTCAATCTCTTTGATTCTCCCTACAATTTTAAACATAAAACCACCAAGGCTTTTAAAAAGTAATTATTTAAATCAATTATTTATTGAAATATAATCTATTATTATGCTATTATTATGCTTCTTCTCTTGCATCGATTCTAGCTTTAATTAACTTTAATCTGAAGAAATTCCCCCTGCAACTTTTAAAAAAAGTTGCATCAAAAAATCCAAAACTCACTTCGTTCGTTTTGGAACCTATTATCATGCTTCATCATGCCTCTTCTTCTCTTGCATCGATTCTAGCTTTGATTAATTTTAATCTGAAGAAATTCTCTCTTTCCATTTCATCCAATCTCATGGCAATATACTTTCTTGTTTCTTCCATTCTTGGTATTACAACATATTCAAGGGCATTTACTCTTCTTTTTGTTGTAATTATTTCCTCTGCAAGTAACTTTATGGAAGTTTCTATTTCTGCGAGCTCTACAATGAGTTCCAAAGCCTCTTCAAAATTTTTTGCAGCTTCATCAAGTTTTGAAGATATACCATAAGGACCGTAGCCCCTGTTTGCCATGCTTCTTTTAACATTTTCAATTTCAAGAACTGGAACTGTAACTCCCATAATATTTCTTGTATCGGCATCTAATTTAATATTTTCATTCTTAGATGCAAAGGAAGCTTCTTTAACTGATAAAGTTCCCATTACTGCCTGAGCCATTATTAAGTTTTTATATGCCTTTTCAAGGGCATCATTTACTTTATCCCTAATACCAGAAGCTTGGTCTAATATTTCAAAAAACTCCATTATAAGAGCATCTCTTTTCTGTTTTAATAGCTTATGCCCTTTCTGAGCAAGTTTAATTTTGGTTTTAAGCTTTAACAGTTCCATCCTTGTAGGATTAACATCTGCCATTTTATATCCCTCAAAAGCGAAATTATGATGATTAAAAATAAAAAAATTAAAGTTAAGAACTATTAAGAATATATATAGTTAAGAATTTAGAATTATTATTTATTTTTTTATATATTTTTATTTTATTATTTTATTTTTACTTTTTATTTTATTTCTTAGGAAGGTATTTTTCAATTAACTCATCTGGAACTCTCTTTAATTCCTCTCTTGGTAATATTGTCAATAATTCCCATACTATATCCAATGTTTCCTCGATACTTCTATCTTCATCTTTTCCTTGCTGGACAAATTTCTTTTCAAATTCCTCTGCAAGTTTTAAATATGCCCTATCCCTCTCGGTAAGTGCCTCTTCACCAACAACGGCAACAAGGTCTCTTAAACTTCTACCTTCTGCATAAGCCGCATATACCTGACTTATAACTTTTGAATGGTCTTCTCTTGTTTTGCCTTCTCCTTGTCCATTTCCTGCCAATCTTGAAAGTGATGGAAGAACATCAACTGGTGGGTATATACCTTTCCTGTTGAGCTCTCTTGAAAGAACTATCTGACCTTCTGTAATATATCCTGTTAAGTCAGGAATTGGGTGGGTAATATCATCGTGTGGCATTGTTAAGATAGGTATCTGTGTAACTGTTCCTTCTCTTCCTTTAACTCTTCCTGCCCTTTCGTAGAGTGTAGCAAGGTCTGTATACATGTAACCAGGATAACCTCTTCTTCCTGGAACCTCGTTTCTTGCTGCTGCAATTTCCCTTAAAGCTTCACAGTAGTTTGTAATATCTGTTAAAATAACTAAAACGTGCATACCTTTTTCATAGGCAAGGTATTCTGCTGTTGTTAATGCAATCCTTGGTGTAAGGATTCTTTCAATGGCTGGGTCATCTGCAAGGTTGATATATACCACTGCTTTTTCAAGAGCTCCGGTTCTTTTGAATTCTTCCATAAAGTAATTTGCTTCCTCTGCTGTAATACCCATAGCTGCGAATACAACCGCAAACTGTTCTCCCTCTCCTCTAACTTTTGCCTGTCTTGCAATCTGTGCTGCTAAAAGGTTGTGAGGAAGACCTGAACCTGAGAATATAGGTAACTTTTGACCCCTAACAAGCGTATTTGTTCCATCTATTGTGGAGATACCTGTCTGAACAAAGTCGTTTGGGTTTCTTCTTGAAACAGGGTTTAATGGGTATCCGTTAATGTCAAGTTTTTTCTCAGGTATAATTTCAGGACCGCCATCAATTGGTTTTCCAGCACCGTTAAATATCCTACCAAGCATTTCAGGAGATACTCCGATTTTTGCAGTTTCTCCTGTAAATCTTACTCTTGTTTCACTTGTGTTCAGTGCTGTTGTTCCCTCGAAAACCTGAACAACTGCAATATCTTCTCTTGCTTCTAAAACCTGTCCAGTTCTTTTTTCTCCATTAGGGCATGTAATATTTACAATTTCTCCATAAGCTACTCCTTTAATACCTTCCACTACCATCAATGGACCGGCAACACTTGATACTGATGTATATTCTATGTTCTTTTCCAAAGCATCCATATATAACCCTCCTTTATTTTTAATGTTATATACTATAATAATGTTAAAAATATTCAAAATAAATAATTAATATGGTAAATATTAAATATTATTGTAAGTTTTTACATTAATTACATTAATGAACCTAATTCGCTATCTATTTTGTTTATAATTTCAGGAGCATTTTTATTTAAGAATTCATCTTCTGGAACATATTTCATTTTAGCTATGTCTCCTTTAACAGATACTTTTGAAATTTCTGCTGGGTCTGCTCCTTTTGAAACAGCTTCCAATGCCTTGTTGTAGAATGTCATGATTACTTTTAACATAGTATATTGTTTCATTGGAGAACAATAACTATCTATCTCGTTAAAAGCATCTTGTTGTAAGAAATCCTCTCTAAGCATTCTTGCAACTTCCAATATAACTCTTTCCCTATCTGGAAGTGCATCAGGACCAACTAACTGAACGATTTCTTGCAATTCTGCTTCTTTCTGCAATAGATTCATAGCTTCGTCTCTTAATTCTCTCCAGTCAGCTCCCGTATTTTGTTTCCACCATTCCGAAATATCATCCAGATATAAGGAATAACTCTGCAACCAGTTAATAGCAGGGAAGTGTCTCCTTCTTGCAAGATTAGCGTCTAATGCCCAGAATACCTTAACAATTCTCAATGTATTTGAGGTAACTGGCTCTGAGAAGTCCCCACCAGGTGGTGAAACAGCACCAACAATACATATAAATCCTTGTTTTTCATCCTTACCTAAACATTCAACCCTTCCTGCTCTTTCATAAAACTGTGCCAATCTTGAAGCAAGGTATGCAGGATAACCTTCTTCCCCAGGCATTTCTTCCAATCTTCCTGAAATCTCCCTCATAGCCTCTGCCCATCTTGATGTGGAATCAGCCGTTAGAAGAACACCATATCCCATATCTCTGAAATATTCTGCAATTGTAATTCCAGTATAAACCGATGCCTCCCTTGCTGCAACAGGCATATTTGAGGTATTTGCAATTAAAACTGTTCTGTCCATCAATTTATTTCCTGTTTTAATATCATCTAAATGTGGGAATTCTTCAATTACCTCAGTCATTTCGTTTCCTCTTTCCCCACATCCGATATATACTACAACATCTGCATCTGCCCATTTTGCCAACTGGTGCTGTGTAACTGTTTTACCACTTCCAAATGGTCCAGGAATTGCTGATGCACCACCTTTTGCAAGACCAAAGAAGGTATCTTCTACTCTCTGTCCTGTCACCAATGGAATAACAGGTGGTAATTTTTCTTTATAAGGTCTTGGTTTTCTTACAGGCCATTTTTGCATCATTATAATTTCTTTTTCTTCACCATCTTCTGTTTCAACTACGGCAACAGTTTCTTCAATAGTAAAACTTCCTGATTTTATTTCTTTAATTTTTCCTTTTACTCCAACGGGAACTAATATTTTATGGATAATGGACTTTGTTTCTGGGACTGTCCCAATAATATCTCCTTCCTCAACATAATCTCCAACTTTTACAGTTGGTGTGAAGTCCCATTTTATGTCCCTAGGTAATGAAGGAACACTAACTCCCCTTGGTATAAATATATCGCCTGTTTCGGATTCAATTGCTGTTAATGGTCTCTGGATACCATCATACATAGCCCTTAACATACCAGGTCCAAGCTCTACTGACAACGGAGCTCCTGTACCTTCAACTGGTTCTCCTGGTTTCATGCCTGAGGTTTCTTCATAAACCTGAATAATTGCTTTATCATTTTGCAATTGAATAATTTCTCCTGTTAATCCTTCTTCACCTACTTTAACAACCTCATACATCTGAGCTCCTTTCATACCTTCGGCTACAACAACAGGACCTGCTATTTTTATAATTTTGCCTGATACCATACTTTTTCACCTCAATATCTCCATATATTTAGCTAATTTAAGCTAATAAGTATATTAAGTTTTAATATTTAATATTTTTAATAAGTTTTAAGCTTTTTAATATGCTTTTAATTTTTATTTATTTAAGTTCAATACCCACAGCTTTTCTTACTAATTCTTTAACAGGGTCATTTTCTCTAACAATTGGTCCATTTTTATCTGGAACTTCTACAACAAATTTATTTAATTTGGAGAGCTCATCCCTTATGGATTCACCTATTTTTTCAGGAATTATAATCAATCCAATGTCCTCTCTACTACTGAGTTTTTTAAGAGCATCTATTGCCTCATTGTTATTTTTAACCTCATAAACATCTACGAGACCAGCTAATCTAAACCCAATAGTCATATCAAGGTCTCCAACTACACCTATTTTCATAATATCCCTTTAATATTTTCTTTAATTTATTATGCCATAAGTAAGTCCCTTATTTGGTTTGAAGAGAGTCCTTCCATCTTTCCTTTTATAATTATTTTTAAATTTTTATTTCCTGCTCTTTTGAAGTTATTAATCCAATTATTGGTCCAACGCCAAATGGCTGTCTAAGGGATAATTTTTTGCCGACCTTTGCAACATATTTATCAAGAGCCTTCTCAAATACATACACACTTTTGGTTTTTTCATATTCTTCAAGGTTTTCTGAAATTATATCTCCATATTTTGTGCCTTCCAATGAACTTATTATTCCTTCAATGGATTCAGATTCAGCGAGCTCCTTTAACTTCCATGGTGCGAGCTCATACCCAACATTTGATATGTAGTTTAAAATATCCTCTGAGGATAACCCATCAGCTTTTCCTCTCAAAATTACTTTTAAGTTTTCAATATCAACTATTGCCCCAATAAATTCTTTAAATATGTCTTCATTGGTTCCTTCTGTGCCTACGGATTTCCAGAGATTTTCGAGGATATATTTATCCAATGCAAGTTCAAATGGAATTAACTTACCTGTTTGTTCATAATTTGCAGCTTCATTTGACAATATTTTTGAATATTCTGTGCCTTCTAAACCATTTAATAGTTCTTCAATGGTTTTTGTTTCGCATAATTCCCTTAACTTGTTTTCTGGTATTGTTCCCAATGGAATAAGTAATTTAAAAGTTTCTTCTGCATTTAATCCAACATATTTAGCTCTTAAAAGTGTTTTAATATTTTTAACATCAAACTTTTTTTCAAATAATGATAATATTTTCTTTGATTTACTTGGAGACATCTCCGAAAGTGTTTGATAAACATGTGCCATGTGAGTATTCAATGCCTTTTCAATGCCCATAGCATCATTGGAGGCATCTGTAATATAAGGAGCATAATCGGTATCTTCCAATAATCCTATCAATTCGGTTATTCCAGCGGATTCTATTAATTCATTTAATTTATGTTCATCCAACAATCTGGATTCCATGCTTCTTACTCTTGCATTAACATAAGCGAATGGAGCATTCTCCATTAAATATTTTATTAAATATATGATTACTACCAAAAATATTACAATACCTGCCAATACAAGCAATATTATAAATATATTGGAAGGCAATCCAGCAATTATTTGACCCATATCCATTTAGAATCACCTTTAAGTTATAAATAAATCTTATAATCACCTCCCTTAGAATAACAATTCTGCAACCTTTGCCCTTATGGATTCCAGATTTCTTTCAAATACTGATTCCAAACTATTATCGCAGACTTTCAAGTTATCGGCTGTTTTTACTATACATCCTCCTATGATATCCACAGGAGCTCCTTTTTTCAATATTGTAGATTTTTTTAACCTATCTTCCATTTCTTTTTCAATAGCCCATAATGTTGAATCGTCAATCAATCCAAGGTCTTTTTCATTTAATTCTAAAACTACCTCTCCTCCTCCGACTGATATTATACCTTCTATTATGAGTTTTAATAATTTGTCTTTATAATCATCTTTTTGAGGTAATTTTATTAAATCTTCTTTTAATTTTTCGATAGCCATATTAATTATTTTTCTCTTTCTTCAAGCATTTTTTTCTTAGAATTTAATCTTGCTTCTGCAATTATTCTATTTTTAACCATTTCAGCTTCTTTTTCTCCTTTTTTGAGAATATTTTGCTTTTTTATTTCTGCTTCACTTTTTGCCTTTTCTAAAATGGAATTAGCTTCCTTCTGAGCTTCTGATTTGATTTCATCTGCTGTTTTTTGTGCATCATCTAATATTTTGGAAGTTATTTTATCTGCTCCCATGTTTTTCCACCTTATGATAGATAATATCGATTATTTAAAAAATTAAAATTAAAAATTTTTAATATATTTAGAACATAATTCCAAGCATAATTAAGATTGCTATTAACAAACCGAATATAGCGAATGTTTCTGGCATAACTGCTAAAACAAGACCTTTACCCATAGCATCTGGATCTCTTGCAGTAGCTCCAATAGCACCTGCTGCTGTAATACCCTGTCCAATACCTGAAAGACCAGCAAAACCAACTGCAAGACCTGCACCAAGGGCAGCTATTGTAGTAACACCTGCTCCACTAAATACTCCAACTAATAAAAGGATTGATACTAACAAACCATAGATAGCCTGTGTTTCTGGAAGAACTGAGAAAACCATAGCTTTACCAAATATTCCCTCATCTTCTGCAACAGCCCCAAGACCTGCTGATGATGCTATACCTTGACCAATTGCTGACAAACCTGCCAAACCTGTTGCAACTCCTGCACCTAACATAGCCCATTCTGGTGCTGTTTTAAACACGAACAATATAAGGATTGCTACAAGGAATCCGTAAAGACCCTGTGTTTGTGGCAATGCCTGGAATACGATTGCAGTACCAAACTTATTTGGGTCCTCTGCAACAACTCCTGCACCGCTTGCTCCTGTAATACCTGCACCAATACCAGAACCTAAACCTGCTATACCTACTGCTAAACCTGCTCCAACGGCTCCAAGGAATAATGGGTTTTCAAATACCATTCTTATCACCTTTTTTATTCTCTTATTTTTCTTTTTTATTTTATTTTTATTTATTATTTTTTTCTTTTACTTCCTTTTAGATGGTTTTAATTTAGAAACATTATTTTATTTATAGGCGTTATAACTCTATATTATTGTTATTCTTATTTTATTTATTATATTATTGCATTGTATATTCTCTTTTGGCTTTGAAAGGATTGAACTTTTTACCTCCTCCTTCATAGAACTGACCAAAGAATTCCACATAATGCAATCTAAGGGAATGTATGAATGCACCAAGTCCATTCATTACAAAGTTAAATGAATGACCCAATATAAGCACAATTATTGCGAGTATTATACCAATTATTGGAACACTATCCCCAAGTAATTTAGCCATGATATTCACAGCCATTGCAAGACCACCAGTAGCTAAACATAAAGCTAAAAGCCTTGCATAAGATAAAACATTACCTAAGAATCCAGTAATGTCCATCCATCCAAGAGCTCCGGTAATTGCTCCTCCTTCTTTATAACCTTTATACATACAACAAACTACTGTCAATAATACAGCACCAAGTATAACTCCGCCTCCCATTAAGGTAGCACCACCAACTGCTATGGCAATACCTACTATAAGGGCGATTATTAACAATATCCATATACCTTGGCTTAAAAATGCCTCTCCAAATCCTTCTTTCAATGACTCTTTGAAACCAACGCATAATCCAATAAATAAATGCAATATACCTACTGCAATTGAAAAGACCAATATTGTTATTGGACCGTTGTTTATGGATATTCCAAACAAATTAAGCAATGGATTATTTTCTCCAATGTATAAACTACTTCCAAAGGTATTTACCAATGCATAAGGTGTTTTAAATATGTCAAATCCTAAAAACTCGTTTGCAAAATCTCCCAAATAACCTCCTGTTATAATACCAATAATTATGGTAGAGACGCCTGCAAGTGTTAATATATATCCAAGATTGTGAGCTCCCATACTAGTTTTCCCAAGTCTCTTCCAAACAGCAAGTCCAATAATTGTCAATAAAAGACCATAAACAGCATCTGTAAGCATAATCCCATAGAATAATAAAAATCCTGGGACTATTAACATAGTAGGGTCCACTTCATTATATTTTGGTGGAGCATACATTTCGGTTAGCATTTCAAATGGTTTTATAGACTTTGGATTATCTAACATCACAGGGATTTTTTCCTCAGGTTCATCAGGTTCTGCTATCTCAACAACGGCATAACCTTCTGATGCGTTCTCAATAATTTCTTTTATTTTATTTGCATATTTCTTAGGAACCCATGCTTCCAATAAATATGTTCTTTTGGTTTTACCACAGTATGAATATGCCTCTGCTCTCTCCTTTTCAATTTCAAGTATTTCATGCAATACAAGTAATTCATCATACCATTTTTTTGATATGGCGTTTAATTTATCCAAAATAGAGCTTATTTCTTTTTCACATTCTGATAATTCTTTTTCAATTTTAGCTAGGTTCTCTTTCGGAGCTCCTTCAACATTGGATATTTCAAATCTTTCAAAGCCAGATTTTCTTAATTCTGCTCCAACAACATCTTTATATTCTTTCAATGTAGCTAAAATTAATGAAACTTTTTCCTCCTTATCTTCACCGATAAAAGAACCGCCTTTAACAATTTCAACATAATCATTTGTTATATTTGATAGGTTATTTTCGAGCTCAGGCAAATTTTCTTTTGGAATCAAACCTGAAACTATGTAAGTAAAGGGACCTTCTCCAATATATTTTAAATCTAAATCGAAATCAATAAGATATTTCAACTGTTTTTTTAACATTTGGAGATTGTTCTTTTTAGTTTCTAACTCAGATAATTTGTTAGAAGGTGCTTGCACTTCATTTTCTACATTATTTAAGGTAGTTTCTGCATAAGTTATCGCTTCCTCAGCTGATGAAAACGAAACTCTCTTTTTTTCAGGAATTACTGGGTTTAACAATTCTGAAAATCCCTTTTTTTCTTCAACTTTTACGCTGTCAAATAAATCGAGAATCCTTCCTATTTTTATTATTAATGACGATACATCCCTACCGTATTTTGCAGGTGATGACTGAGATAGAAGTGCAGCCCATTCAGGATTTTCGAGCTTTGGAGTTAAATCACATAACTCTACTAACCCGCTCTCATGGAGATTCCTTACAATAGAATCCATCTTTTCATCTAATATCACCGCTCTAACTTTATTCATCCTTGCGGGTTTCACCAAAACCACCTTTAAATGTTATATTCCTATGCACTCATGCCATAATTTTTCTTATTTTTATTAGAGTTCCAATACATCCTCTAATTTTAAAGACAGTATTTTTACTTTTGCAACAGATACAGTCTCATGTATTTTCTTTTCCTCTATTGCAACGATTTCATCTGCTTTTATCTTACCTTCTTCTTCATTTTTTGATATTATTTCTTTAACCTTCTGTTCTGCCTCAGATACGGCATCAGATATTATTTTCTTACCTTCTTCGATGGCATTCAATTTTATCATTTCCGCCTCTTTCTTGGCATTTTCTATTAACTCAACAGCTTTATTTTCTGCATGCTTTATCTGTCTAATAGCGTCTATTGCAACCACAGGATTACCTCCTTAAAAATGCTTAAACCATTCTTTAATTTATCATATATATATAATTTTCTTTTTAAATCTAATTATAATGAATAATCATTACAAATTTACTTATTTAAAATATTTAAAAAAATTAAGTACTAATAAATAAGTATTAATAAATTATTATTAAAAATTAAGTAATTAATATGCTATAATCAAATTTTAAGGTTATATTATTTTCTATAAGTATAGAAGTTATATTATAAAAATTTTAGATATGTAGATATTACAGAAGGTATTGTAGCTATTGCAGTGCATGTTTCTAATGAAACCCTTTTTTCAGTTATATCCAATTGATAATCACTTAGTTTAATAATATTTTTAGGAAGTCCATGCCTCCCGAGACCGACAAAAATCCCACAGGGTTTTTTTAGCAGGAGATTGGCTATTTCCCTTGGAGTTATTAATTTTCTTTCATCAGGTTTTGATGTGGTAATAATCGGTACTCCAAACTGAGCTCTGTATTTATCGATAATACTGAATCGGTTGTTATCAATTAATTCTTTCAAATATTCCCCTGAATTTCCTATGGTGGTTTCTATTGATAAAATATCTTCTTTTTTGCATGGAAAATCCATTATAGCCAGATTACAATTAAAAGCATAGCATATTGGTGCAGCCCTTGCTATTGCCCTTTTATGGGCTTCGTGCCATCTACTTTTATCGTAGGAATTGTATAATATCAAGGTCATTCTTTTCAAGTGTTTCATAATATCACATAAATTAAATACTTCTTTTCTAATTGAGCGATAATTTATCCCAATTATTTACTATCTCCACATATAATTTCTAATTGTAAATTCTAATCGAAAAATATATATACCATATAGATAATTTTATTCTTGTTATTAATTTTATATTGAATAGTAATACCAAACTTTAAAATAAAAAATTATTATAATAAAAAATAATATAAAAGGTGAGTTTATGCATATTCCAGATGGATATTTAGGTCCTATCACCTGTGCAATATTTTATATAGTGATGATATTCTTTTGGGTCATGGCATTAAAAAAGATGAAAAACTTACATCCAAAACAAATACCCTTATTGGGTGTTTTAACAGCGTTTTCATTTTTAGTAATGATGTATAATCTTCCAGTTCCAGATGGAACTACTGCACACATGGTAGGTGGAACACTTATAGCCATATTAATGGGAAATCCATGGACTGCAACTATTGCAATATCCATAGTTTTGTTAATACAGGCATTATTCTTTGGAGATGGAGGAGTTACATCATTTGGAGCAAACTGTTTTAATATGGGTGTGGTTTTGCCATTTGTAGGATATTACACTTATAAAATATTAAGAAATAAAATAGGGGATGTTGCTTCAAGTGGAATTGGAGCTTATGTTGGTATTGTTGTAGCATCAATCGTAGCAGGATTTGAATTTGGATTGCAACCATTTATTCAGCCAGGATATTGTCCATATCCATTTACAATATCAGTTCCAGCAATGGCTATTGCACATTTAGTCACCGCAGGTCCAGCAGCAGCGATAGTAACGGCAATAGTAGTTTGGTATGTAAAAAAATCAAGACCTGATTTATTAGACATTGCCAATAAGGAACAATAAAATAAATTAAATAATCTAAATGGTGATATAATGGAATTGAATTTTAATGACCCATTGGTTAAAAAATTTTTAATTGTAATAGGAGTGCTTGTTGTATTATCTCCCCTTGGTATCCTTTTAACATGGAATAATGGAGATGCATGGGGAGAGTGGGGAGTTGAAGATTTGTCAAACGAAGTCCATGCCGATATTTCAGGACTTCAATCTTTATCTGATGCATGGTCTTATGCCCCATTGCCCGATTACGATATTCCTGGATGGGATAATCCTACAATGGCTTCAATAGGATATATTATCTCTGCAATAATTGGAGTGATATTAAGTATTGCAATATATTACGCATTGATAAAAATAGTAAATCCTGCATCAAGGCAATAAACGGAATATAAAATAAAAATAAATAATAATGGTTAATTTTATTTTATAATTTTATTTTATTTTAATTTTTTTATTAATTCATTAATGGACATATAATTATTACTAATTATAGTTATATATTATTACATAATCATGGTTATATATGTTATTACACAATTATAGTTATATATCACATATTATTACATATAATTATTTATTGTTATTTATATTATGCTTACTTTTTTAAAATTAATTTTTTTAATTTAAATTTATTAAAGAGATAATTCAAATTGTCATTTTT
The DNA here is from genome assembly GCF_000179575.2 of Methanothermococcus okinawensis IH1. Classification (NCBI taxonomy): domain Archaea; kingdom Methanobacteriati; phylum Methanobacteriota; class Methanococci; order Methanococcales; family Methanococcaceae; genus Methanothermococcus; species Methanothermococcus okinawensis. The sequence goes on from NC_015636.1 coordinate 1,495,149, forward strand.
TGGTGATTTTATGAAATTATTTGATAAAACAATAGAAGGGGTAATAAAATACATCAATGAATCAGTATTTGCAGAAAAATATTCAAAGAATAAAAATGGATTTTTACAGAACATTGACCCAAGAGTAAAACTTATTGTTATAATTTCATTTGTAATAATAACGGTTTTTATGAAAAACATAGAAACTATATTAATTATGTATCTATTGTCTCTTGTTATGGCGTATTTATCCAAAATTCCACTTTTGCATTATATAAAAAGAGTATGGTTATTTATACCAATTTTCACAGGAATTATTGCACTTCCCATATTATTTACAACTCCCGGAGCTCCTATATATATATTGTTAAATCACCCATACATTACCATCACAGATGCAGGCGTAAATTATGCCATTGTATTTACTATGAGGGTTGCCACTGCTGTTTCCTATGCAATTTTATTGACTATTGTAACACCATGGAACGACATTATAAAATCACTAAATAAACTTGGAATGCCTGACATTGTGGTAACCATTATGACCATTGCATATAGATACATATTTCTTCTTATGAATATACTTTTGGAGTCCATGTATTCAAGAAAATCAAGGACCTGCAAAAAATTGGGAATGAAAGAAAGTTGGATAGAAGCTGGAAAAAATATGGGGGCATTATTTATAAAAACTCATCAAATGGGGGAAGATGTATATTATGCCATGTGTTCAAGAGGATATTTAAATGAGGCAAAATCTTATTCGACATATAAAATTAATGTAAAAGATATATTATTCTTGATAATAATGCTAAGTATTGGGCTTTCTTTTTACTTTATCGATAATGGATATTTTTAAATTTAAAATAGCATAATGAATATTATAAAATTAAAATAAATAGATATAATAAATATAATTACAATAAATATAATAAATGATAACAACTTGTAAATAAATTATAATAAATATATATTAGGTGATTTAATGAATAATGAGGGAAAGGAGAAGAAAGAAGTAATATTCTCATTAAACAATGTTGGTTATACATATCCCGATGGAACCGTAGCATTGGAAAATATTAATATGAAAATATATAAGGGAGAAATTTTAGCAATAATTGGGTCAAATGGTGCAGGAAAAACCACATTGTTAAAAATAATCGATGGTTTGGAATTTCCAGATAGTGGGGAAATATATTTTGAAGGAGAAAAACTTACAGAAAAAAAACTTAGAAATAAAGAATTTATGAAGTATTTTAGAAGTAAAGTAGGATTTGTTTTTCAAGACCCCGATATCATGCTTTTCAGTCCAACAGTTTGGGACGATGTAGCATTTGGACCTTTACATCTATATTCTAAGGAGGAAGCATTGGACCTTACAGAAAAAACAATAGATGAATTAAAAATAACCAATTTAAAAGACAGACATCCCTACAATATAAGTGGTGGAGAAAAAAAGAAAGCTTCAATAGCATCTGTTTTATCAATGATACCTGATGTTATCCTTATGGATGAGCCTGCTTCCTATTTAGACCCGAGAAATAAAAGATATATAAAAGAATTAATAAAAGAATTAAATAAAAAATCAAAAACTATTGTATTTGTATCACATGACCCGAGTTTAGTGTCTATTGCCGACAGATGTTATGTTTTAAACAAAACTATTGTTTATGAAGGTTCTCCAAAAGAGGTATTCTCAAATATAGAGCTCCTAAAAAATGAAAATTTGGATGTTCCAGAAATAGCAAAATTATTTAAAAGACTTCAAGATAAATTTGGAAACGAAGTAATACCCTATATACCAATAAATGAAGATGAAGCATGTGAGCTCATGGAAAAACTTATGAAAAATTTTAAAAAATGAAACTTCTGTTAAAATACCTAAAAACCAAATAACCAATTAATTTAAATATTATAAACCGAAAAATTTATATAGTAATTTATATTATTAGGTTATAGATTGCTTTGGGCTCGTAGTCTAGTTGGCTATGATGCCGCCCTGACACGGCGGTGGTCGGGAGTTCGAATCTCCCCGAGCCCACTTTTATTTAATATTTTTTTATAGAGTTTATTTTAGATTCCAAAACGAACGAAGTGAGTTTTGGACTTTTGATGCAACTTTTTCCAAAAGTTGCGTTTGAATCTCCCCGAGCCCACTTTTTAATGGTTCTATTTTAGGTTTAATTTAGGCTCCAACCGAAGCGAAGCGAGGTTGGATTTTTATTTTACATAAATATTTATAAATTTATATGGATAAACTTATTTATCAACTAATTTGGCATCTTTAACAATATAGAATCCACTTATGCCGTCCCAAATTATTTCATAATCTAAAATTTCTATCTTTTTATTAAAAAATGGAGCATCAAAAACAAATGTTTCAGCTTCTCCGCCTTCAAATGCTTTATTTATTTGGTATTTTTCCATAATTTTAAGTAGTTTTTCAATATTCTCATCAGTTATTCTTTTTCCAAGCCATTCTTTGCCAAGTCCATAGGCTGCCACACTAACAATTCTAAAATCGAAGAACTTTGAAGTATCTCGTAATATTAACTCTTGATTTTTGTGCCATAGTGGAGCAAAGGATTTTATTCCGAGCTCCTCACATATATGGTCTATCCTTGTTCTTTGGTATTCACTTGCCAGAGCTCCGCTAACGACACCATCTATATTTAACTTTTCCAATGCTTTTTTTAAGTCCAATATTTCCTTTTCTTTCTCTCCTTTTGTAATAACCTTTATTAATGGAATTCCAGCACTTTCAGAAACCAAATCCGTCAATTCTACATTTGGAATATGAAACATATAACTCTCTTTATTTTTAGAAACTACATTAACCATATATTTAACATCCCAGCCTTGATTTAATGCCCACCAAAGTGCATAGGCAGAATCTTTTCCACCAGAATATAATGAAGCTATTTTCAAAGTTTCACCATAATACTACATAATAACATAAATAACTGTAGTTTGATTTAACGATATCAACCTTAACATCGAAAAATAAAATAGTTAAAAGGAACATACTCAAATAAAAAGTTTAGTGATAACAGGTTAGAAACACTTAATAATGTACTCACTAATTCTATAAATAGTTTAGGATTTAACTATTCAGATGAGTTATCCAGGTTTGCACAGGTTAGAGTGCTAACCCCAATAAAGACCATTAAAGCATTTTCAGAGAGTATTTCAAAAATCCACAGAACTACCATCATCAAAAACATTCAAAAACTATCAAAAAATGAGATTTGCGTATATAACCAATTAGCAAGCCTTCCCGATATCTTGAATGATAAAAGGTTTAGATTCACTGCAATAATTGATTCAACATTCATAAGGAGATGGAGTGAAAAGGTTTATGGATGTATTATTAGATATAATTACATCGAAGAACATAGAAAATTATATCAAGAACAAATAAATTGCTGTATTTATCATAATAAAAAGGGATATACTCAATTTATACTACAACAAAACCTTTAAACAAAAAATCTACAAATATATTTATAGATATTCTTGGGTTCTTATCCAACACCGATATCAGGACGGTAATAGGAGACGCTTTTATAACTACAAAGGATGTTATGAAGGAGTCTAAGAAATTGGGTCTATGTTACATTGGGAAAATTAAGAAAAACATCATAGTTGAGTATTTTGGTAAGAAAGTCCAAATAGAAAAACTATTTAAGAAGGATTTGGAAGAAAATAAGTTTAAATTAAGGACAATTAACGAAACAGAAGTTAAACTATATCATAAAGTGGTTAATATCCCTAATGTAGGTAGGGTTAAAATCGTTGCAGTGCTAATGAAACTTAACAAAAACCCAAGGGGTTTTTGTAAGTCAGCGAATCTTTCAGATTCGCTTCGAAACCAGGAGGAACCCAAGTATTTGGTATGTATAGACCATAAAAAGAAGGCAGAAAATATAATAGGGGAATATATCAAGAGACCTATGATAGAAGAAAAGCATCAAAGGGATAAATCAGTTTTAAAAATTGAAGGGAACTATTTAACATCTAAAAATAGTAATATAGGGTTTATTAGATTTTTAGCAATAGTTTCAAATTGCATAGAATATTTAAGCCATAAATATGGTTTATCATTTTATGAAGTGGTTAAATCGTGTAGTAAAGAACTAATAAAGAGAGGAATACCGTAATCACACTGTCAGTATATTAAAAAAATTAAGATTAATTATATTATTATTTATTTTAAATCTATCACTATATATCATAATAAAATAAAAGTTTATAATTTCTTTTTTAGAATTTCTACGACCTTTTTAGGCTCTGCTCTTCCTCTTGTTAATTTCATTACCTGTCCCATTAGGAAGTTAAGTGCAACCTTATTTCCATTTAAATAATCCTGCACTGCCTGAGGATTGTTTTTTATGGCTTCATCACAGGCATTTTCAAGCACATCATCTGAGGTAATTACTGTTAATCCGAGCTCCGATATAATATCTTTTGGTGATTTTTCACCCCTGTTTTCAACCATTATTTCAATTACCTTTTTACCGATTTTTTGACTTATGGTTTTATCTGTTATCAATTTTATCAATTCGGTTAGATGTTCAGGTTTTAAATTACTTTCAAAGAAATCTATTTTATTATATGACAATACCCTTCTCAATTCATTTCTTATCCAAATTACTGCAAGATTTACATTTTCCTCATTTACTCCGAGTTCATTTACAACTTTTTCAAATACATCTGCAAGAGCCAAATCAGAAACAAGCACCTTAGCATCTTCCATTTTTACATGGTATTGCTCTACAAATCTTTTTTCCTTCTCCATTGGTGTTTCTGGCATTTGGGATTCTACTTCTTTTAACCATTTTTCATCTATTACAATAGGTTGGATATCGGGGTCTGG